>JAKBGL010000098.1 GCA_021833085.1 Actinomycetes bacterium
AGGACAGGTCCACGTTCTTCGTACTTAGACCTTTGTGAGAGGGCAAACTCACAGATCCTACTGGGTTTTTTGGGATTTTGGGGGTTGTTTCTTCGAGCGATTTAGATCAATTGCTTCTTGTATAAGTGCTTTAAACGCGTCTTCGTTGATCGTATCGCCTTCGTGGAAGTCGATGGCTCTGCGAGTACCTCCTTCAAGGCTTGAGTTAAATAGATGGGAAGGATCTTTGAGAGATGCTCCTTTGGCAAAGGTAACCTTTACTATATTTTTGTAACTTTCCCCTGTACACAACATACCGTCTCGGTACCAAACGGGAACTCCTCTCCACTTCCACTCCTCTAAGATCTCTGCATCGACCTCTAGGATCAAGGTTCGGACTCTACCTAGGGTAACTCCACGCCAGTCGTTCAACTCTTTGATTCTCTGATCAATCTTCTTTGAAGGAGAGTCTTGCACTTGTGAAGTATCTTGGTCCATCTCGAACACCCCTTTAGTCTCTAACTAAAGACACCTTTATCTAAGTGTACTTCGTATGTCTGCGTCACTGCACTAGCTCCATAGAGTCTATAGCTACGCCAGAGTAGCTAAAAAAGCGTGAGGAGCTAAAGGTTCCTTTGAGGCTACTGCGAGCGATGTTTCTTTGTCCCTATGCCTTCGGTCCGGTACGGGGGAAATCGAGTTGATGTAGTATGTAGAGGTGCCCTGGTGCGAGTCGTGTTCCAAATTTAAAGAGTCTGAAGAGTTAGATCGTGAAGGACACTGTCCGTCCTGTGGAACGGTAATAGCACCTCCAAAGCGAGCGCCATGGCACTTCAAACTCCTGGTCGTCGCAACAATTATCTATCTAACGTATAGGTTTATTCAATTGAGTGTATGGCTATATCATCACCTTTGATCAGTAACGCCTGTTGAGCGAATCTAAGCCCGTTCTAAGCTGGCTATATTGCTATTATCGGAAAGTTGTGTTTACCTTAGACTATGTTTAGACCAATAGAGGACTATGGAGTCATAGGCGATCTCCATACGGTTGCTTTAGTATCAAAGACCGGATCTATCGATTGGATGTGTCTTCCAAGATTTGATTCTGGTGCCTGTTTTGCAAATCTGTTAGGTGGTGAAGGTCGAGGTCATTGGCGAATCTCTCCGCGAAGTGGAGAGATCTCAAAGAAAAGGCGATATCTGAAAGATACCTTGGTGCTTGAGACGTACTTTGAGAGTCAGTCGGGGTCGTTTAAGGTAATCGACTTTATGCCCCCACGTCTTGACAATCCCTGCTTGATCCGAATTGTGGAAGGGGTCTCTGGAATATCGCAGGTTGAGTCGGAGTTGGAAGTCCGCTTCGACTATGGACAGACGGTCCCGTGGGTCCATCGAACCAACGACGGTCTCAACATGATAGCAGGACCTCACGCGCTTTCGCTTGAGTCAAGTGTGAACTTGAGGGGACGCAATATGGAGACGTTTGCCGACTTCGTTGTAGAGTCTGGAGAGCGAGTCTCCTTTATCCTTACCTACCATGGTTCCTTGGAACCTACGCCGCGGGCTTTGGATGCTTCGATCTCACTCGAAAATACCGTTGAGTACTGGCAGAACTGGGTGCTACAGTGTCGCGACGACTTCGGCGAGTATCACGACGTAGTCACCCGTTCGCTGATAACTTTGAAGGCTCTTACTTACGCTCCTACGGGTGGTATAGTGGCTGCTCCTACTACCTCTCTACCGGAAGAATTAGGTGGTTCTCGTAACTGGGACTACCGCTACTGTTGGCTAAGGGACGCAACCTTCACGCTGTACGCGTTGATGGTTGACGGGTACGCTGAAGAGGCGAGACGATGGCGCGACTGGCTGCTAAGGGCCGCGGCCGGTGATCCGGAACAACTTCAGATAATGTACGGAGTAGCTGGAGAACGGCTCATACCGGAGTTCGAACTGCCTTGGCTGCGAGGGTACGAAGACTCCAAACCGGTTCGTGTCGGTAATGCGGCCTCTGATCAGTTCCAACTAGACGTCTATGGAGAGTTGATGGACGCCTTTTATCAGTTCCGACGTAGTGGTATTCCTTCGTTCAACGACGCTTGGGACTTACAGACAAAGGTAGTGGAGTTTGTAGAGAAGAGTTGGAACCAACCTGACGAGGGGATCTGGGAGATACGAGGACCACGGCGCGACTTTACCTACTCAAAGGTTATGGCGTGGGTGGCTCTTGATCGGGCTGTTCGGGTAACGGAACGCTTCGGATTTGATGGCCCTACTGAGCGATGGAAGGCGGTTAGAGATGAGATCAAAGACGAAGTCATGGCGAAGGGCTATAACGAAAGTGTTGGAGCGTTTACTCAATACTTTGGATCTAAGTCACTAGACGCAGCGGTGTTGTTACTGCCTTTGGTGGGTTTTATAAGGGCCGATGATCCAAAGATGGTCTCAACGGTAAACGCACTTGAAAAAGGTCTTTCAGTATCTGGACTACTTAGACGGTACTCCGATGAGGATGAGGAAGTAGATGGCCTCAAAGGCGAAGAAGGAGTATTTCTTGCGTGTTCTTTCTGGATGGTAGATAACCTAGCTATCGCTGGACGAAAGGAAGAGGCCAAAGAGAGACTGGATTACCTGCTTACTCTCGGAAACGATCTGGGTCTGTTCTCCGAAGAGTATGACGTTCATTCAAAGCGTATGTTAGGTAACTTTCCGCAAGCCTTTACTCACGTTGGAATTGTAAATACGATACGTAACGTCTTAAACTCCCAGTCTCCAGCCAAGCATCGGGCTGAGTAGAGACGAAAGGTACGCACAAGCTTCGGCGGCAACGTCGCTTTTTGGTAAGGAAGATAGATGATAGTTGGGGTAGATATCGGAGGGACCCATTTTCGGATGGCTCTCTTGAATGAAGACGGAGAGATCTTGCGTCATGAGAGAGTCGAAACGAAGACTATAGAGGATCCGCTACAGACGCTTAGAGCTATGAAGGCAACGATAGATGTGGACTCGAAGGCTGATCTTGTTGTAGTCGGAGTACCAGGCGTCGTAGATTACATTGCAGGTAACCTCGTTTTTGCTCCAAATATCGATCAAAGATGGGTAAAGCTGTTAGACGTCGATCACATAAAGACTTCCCTTGGTGTTGATGCCCTGTTGGTGAACGACGCAGATGTAGCGGCGATCGGTGAGTTCTTCTTTGGGGCTGGTCGAGGGCTTACCTCGATGGCGTACGTTACCGTGTCTACCGGCGTTGGGGTTGGAGTGATTCTAGAGGGACGACTCCTTAGAGGTAGGCTTTCAAACTTGGAGCTTGGACATAGCTATATCCCCTCAATTAACTCTTTAGGAGTAGATCCGGACTCACTTTCTTCTGTTGAAGATCTTGCCTCAGGTACTGCTCTTGCAAAAAGAGCTAGCGCGGTCGGGCTAGATATGGACAATGAGCTACTGCTCAAGCAGGCTAGTGTCGAAGGTTCTCAGGAGTTTGAACTACTAGATGCGCTTTCACAAGATCTGTCTGTGGCGTTAGCTAATCTGTGTTGGATGACTTCAGTTCAAGAGTTGGTGCTAGGAGGTGGAATAGCTTTGAACTCCAGTTTGCTAGTGACTTTAGTGCGAAGTCACCTGCAACTGATAGCCCCCAAGTATCTCAAGATAAGCATACAGATAGCAACACTTGGCGATGATGCTGGACTGATCGGTGCGGCGGCCGCTAAGAGAGCCCTGATCTAGCGTCTTGATACAGCTGAGATCCTCGAGTACCGACTATCGGCGTCTTTGAAACGTGTCGAGACTTCGCTGTTTAAACTATGAGATGACGGTTCGCTCATGGCGTTCAACGTCGAAGCGATCTCCTTCGCAGCAGAGGACTGCTCATCTGTAGCAGTTGCTATTTGGGTGATCATGTCTCTCACCAGTTCTACGTTTTTAGCGATTGAATCGATGGCTTCGTCGGCTTGTCTGGCCTTTTGTTCTCCATCTTCGGCTTTAGATCTAGAGGCGTCAATAGCCTCTACTGCACTTTGCGTTCCGCCTCGGATCTCTTCAACCTTGGAGGCTATCTCTGATGCAGCTGATCTTGCTCTACCTGCAAGCTGTCTTACCTCATCGGCTACTACACCAAACCCTCTACCTGCTGACCCAGCCCGAGCGGCTTCAATAGCTGCGTTTAGCGCTAGCAGGTTTGTCTGATCGGCAATGCCTTGTATCGCTGATACGATAGTTCCGATCTCTTGGGACTTGACGTCGAGGGTTTCAAGTATCGAAGCGGTCCCTCTAATCATTATCGCGATCTCTTCCATGGTAGATCCGGCTAGCTGTACGATGTCTCTACCCGATGATGCGCTGTAAGACACCTCGTTAGAGGTGGAAGAGGCTTCCTTTGAGCTACGCGCAACCTCTGCAATTGAGGCCGTCATCTCTTCGACCGCAGCCGCAATAGCACCTACTCTCTCAGAGAGTAGATTTTCTCTTTCAATGTCGTTTTGTTGTCGAGTGTGTTCAAGTTCGAACTCGGCGGTAGCGTCCGACCAACACGCCATAAAGCACTGCAGCGCCCCTTTTGAGTCCCAGATTGGATATACATTCGTCTGAAGATGAACGTCTCCAAGGGGAATAAGTGCTGTGTGGGAGTCAAGTGTCTTGCTAGCAATAGCTGCAAAGATGCTTCTTATTCGTTCAGGATTCTTATGAAACTGATGAATTGATCTACCCATTGCGTTCGCTACGTCAGCTCCCTCTAGAGCGGAGTTAAGCCGATGCCGATATCTAGAGAGCGTTTGGCGTGCAGCCTGGTTCATGTAGTTGATCTTGTTTTCATGGGTTGTGTCACATAACATGACGATGTTATCGACCTTATCCAAGAGTTTGATCGTTAACTGCAGGTCTAAGGGGTTGCTTGATCGGGCCATGGTTAATTGTCGACCGTTGACACCGACACTTAACCGCATTCGCAGAACTTTCAACTGTGAGTTCAACGATTCACTAAGTTTGCGGAGTCTGCCTGAGCTATAGGCGAAACGACTTTATTTGGAAAGTAGAGGCTTATAGCGTCAGTTACTAGGGTGAGAGTGTCGTACGGAATGCGTAAACCCGATTTAGCGTGACCTTCGCTCGCTTCATAGCCTTTTATCGACCGCTTTGACTGTCTTAAGTAGTGTGTGT
>JAKBGL010000099.1 GCA_021833085.1 Actinomycetes bacterium
CTCCAGGCTGATAACCCGAGGCGTTAGGCCAAGGCTTCTGTGAGGTCCCGGTCTTTCCTGCAACTTGGTATCCCGCTATCGCGGCCGCAGGAGCAGTGCCGTTGGCTTTGACAGCGTTCTCGAATAACAAACGCATCTGGGCCGCAACCTTCTTAGAAACGATCCTCTTGGACGGGCGAGAGTAAGGTGTAACGCTCTTCCCGTTAGGTTCAATAATTTTATCAACTAACTTTGGAGTCTCCATAACCCCGCCGTTCGCCACAGCGTTATAAGAGTCGAGAACCTGTAAAGGAGTGACGGCTTCATCTTGCCCGATAGGTACAGATCCGATAGCCGTACCCGACCAGGTGGACGGATTCTTCAAGTATCCAGTCGTCTCACCGGGAAAGTTAAGACCGGTACTTTGTCCCCAGCCGTAGCGAGCGAACGACTTGGTCAAGGTGTACTTTCCAAGCTTCTCAGCGATCATAATAGTTCCAATATTTGAGGACTGACCAAGTATCTGGCCCACCGGCATGACCTCTGTAGGATGCGGTTCTGCATCATGAAATCGAGATCCATCTATGTATAGCTGATCGGGTACCAGAAACTTTGAGGTTGGTGTTATTACGTGATGCTCCAAAGCTGCGGTAAAGGTCGCTATCTTGGCCACTGAACCCGGTTCATAGACACTATCGACGGCCGTATTTACCCAAGACTCAGTTGGAAGGGATAGTTTCACATCTACCGGGGTAGCTCCTGACGGAAAACCCGGAGGCGTAAGAGGTGTTCCAGGTAGTGGAGGAGCCGAAAGGGACACCATCGCTAGAATCTGTCCCGTCTTCACATCCATGATAACAGCGGTTCCTCCAATTGCTCTAGCTGTTTCCATCTCCGAGGCCAAGACCTTTTCAACGTAGTACTGGAGAGTTGAGTCAATAGTAAGTCGCAAAGTTGCGCCGGGGACCGGAGGAGTGTAGGAGACGACACCGTCTGGAACCGCTATGTGAGTGTTTGTCACTTTATAGGTTTCAGACCCCGCCTTACCCTCCAGCTGGGAGTTGTACTGATACTCAAGACCAGATATTCCTTGGCCAAAGGTGTTAGTCTGACCGATTACAGCCTCGCCAAGCGGTTGTTGGGGATAGATTCTTTCGTTCTCCTGTATTAAAGAGATACCAGGAAGTTTGGATTTATCGATGAGATATTGCACCTCTGAGGAGACGCTGTTGGGAACAAGTCTTTTGATATAAGCAAACTGACCGGGAAGTATCAAGAGTGATCTAACTTGACTTTGGCTCATTCCCAACACCGGTGCCAAGAGACCGGCCTCCACGTTGGGATTAGTTACCTGCAAGGGATCGGCTACGATGGACTTCAAATACACAGAAAGTGCTAGCGGCTTTCCATATCGATCTGTGATCTCACCACGCTCAGCAGGGATAGGAGTAGTCTTTAAGACCTCAGTGTTAGCGTATGCAGAGATCTGCGAGTTAGGCAGAAGCGTGACTCGGACCAGCTGCCCAAAGAGAAGCACAAAGGCCACAAAAGATCCAAGTATCGAAAGCCTAATACGTCTCTTTGAGACTAAAGTACGACTGTACTTAGCCAACCTTTTTACCTCCAGAGTTCGGAGGGGCTACTTGATAACCAGCTGGAAGAGGTACCTGTTGCTGTGCAACAGGTATTTTAGTTACACTTTGTCCACTCGATAACGACGCGCCTCCGACCAGTCGGCTCTGCGTTGGAGGCACAAGACCGAGGTTCTTCTCAGCGTAGTGGAGGACTCTGCTCGGTGAACTTAGCTGTCCTACAGAGACTAGAAGGCTCTGTTGTTCATTTGAGGCTTTAGCGATCTCACCTTGAACGTTCTGCAACTTCAGCTGCATCGCCGCCATCTCCGCTCGAGCTAGTACTGCAACAAAGAGCGCTATCAAGATAACACTCCCTACTAAAAAGGGAACAAGACGACTTCGAATCGCGTCGATCCTACGCTCATGTTCCAGAACCTTTAGATCAGGGCGCGCATACCTGGTCTCTCTAGTAGGCTCTCGCCTTAGTTGAGACCTTTCAAACGCTACGCCCAGGTCGAGATTGGTCTTTGCCATCATCTACTTCCTTTTCGTAGTTCAACTTTTCTGATTGCCCGAAGTTTGGCGCTTCGAGCTCTTGGATTATCTTCAACCTCACTAGCGGATGCAACTAAAGGACCCTTGGTAATAGGGGAAGCCCACTTCGTCTTTCCACAAACACAAGGAAGCTTGGGGGGACAAGAGCATTGGTCCGTTGTAGCTGCTCGCATAAACTCTTTGACCATCCGGTCCTCGCCGGAGTGGTATGAGATTACGATTAATACGCCTGACTCTACCAACCGCCTCCGAGAGGACGCCAGTAACGCACTGAGTTGGTCGAACTCAGCGTTCACCTCAATGCGAATGGCTTGGAATACAGTTGTAGCGGGATGTAATCTTCCCTTTACGTCTCGTTTAGGAATCGCAGAAGAGACGATCTGAGCGAGTTGATCAGTATAGACAATTGGACGGTGCTCGACGATCTCGCGAGCAATTCTACCAGCGTAGCGGACATCGCCACCTCGTTTTAGGACCTCTACCAGGTCGACCTGGGAGTATCTATTCACCACATCTAAGGCAGAGAGTTCGCTCTCTTGGTCCATACGCATATCCAAAGACGCGCGACCTGAAAAAGAAAATCCACGACTTACCTCGTCAAAGTGATGTGAAGAAACGCCCAAATCTGCAAAGATAGCACTAAAAAGACCAACTCCACTTGATGGAGCAGAGTCACTCTCCAGATAGGTCTTCATGTCAGACCTCAGGAACGTAACACGCTCTCGAAATCGCTCCAGTCTTGTCGAAGAGATCTCAATCGCATCTTGGTCCCGATCAAGCGCTACCACTTGTAGATCTTCCCTTAGATCTAGTATCGCCTCAACGTGACCTCCACCGCCTAGCGTTACATCAAGATACCTACCGGGAGGCACACTTTCGAATAACTTCAGCACTTCACGAAGAAGGACTGGGCGATGATAGTCGTTTTGAAGAGTCATCACTGGGAGCCACCGGCTTCTTCAATCGATGTCCCCGCATACCTATCCCAAAGCGTTGGATCCCAAAGTTCAATGCGCTCAAGAGCGCCTTGAACAGACACCTCTCTAACCAACGACGCAATCTGGCGAAGCGGTTGAGGTATCGGCATTCGACCCGACTTATCGATCTCTACTTCAAAGGTTCCGCGCAGCCAACTTCTAAGCCTGAGACGCGTCGCAGGATCGTCCCATGAAGACGGGCTGATCTGACTCGTAAAGGCTTCGTAGTCTTCTGGAGTCCAGATCACAATACAAGGATCCCCAAACTGGCTGGGGGTCAAAAAACAGTTGTCACTAAAACACGTTCGATAACGTGCCGGAAGGGTGATGCGGCCTTTGGGGTCGAGCGAGTGCGCATAGGCTCCAAAAAACCTCGGCTTTTGCGCGTTATCGGACCACACGACTATCTATAACCCTTTCACTTCACCCACTTCCATCCACGATAAACCACAATGACCCACCACGCAACCTTTTTTTAGAAATAATTCTCTCTGGCTGTGTGTATATAACCACTCAAAGAAGTCTCAACGCCACAAAGTTGAGGAGTTAGCGAGGAAACTATCCGTCTCGGACTCATCTTTAAGCAGCTAGAAGGCGTTTAAATTGAAACCTGAGAGAAAGAGAGGATAAGAGCTTCTTCGGATCTCCGTACCACTACCTCAAGATCTCCCAAATTCCGGACCTCTGTCTCTAGGGCGGTCCAGTTAATCTGATTCGGTACAGGAACCTCAATATGGCGAAGTGCCGCAACGACTTTGTGTTGCCGTTCAAAAACGGGAATCATCAGATGATAGATCTTCCAGCTTCTAGTACGCCTAAGCGATATACCTAATATCTTACGGCCATAGGTCGTAATCTCACCGTAAGACCTACCTGCAAAACAGACAGACTTACCTACTAAAGTGTCATCGGGTCCCACAACCACCTCAAGGTCTCCTAGCCCAACTCCAGCTAGAGCGACTCTGGCGTACTCACCCAAGTGAATCAACTCCGAACGATAGTCCTGCGCTAAAAAACCGGATGAAGACGGAAGGTAAAGTCCGAGCCAGATCTGACCTTCAGGTTCCAACCACACGGCGCCGCCACCGTTGTCCCTGAGTAGGACCGTGAACTCACGACCATTTGCGTAAGAGTTTAGCTCCCTTAGTAGCTCTCGCTGGCTCGCTCCCAGCGTCAGCACGGTATCGAGATTAGAGAACGACACCAAAGTGGGTTCTTGAGTAGGCGGCCTAAACTCAAAGATGGTTTCGACATCTCCCACATACCTAGTGAAGTTCATAGGACAATGGTAACTCTCTCAATGAGTTCTAGCTGCTAGGTGCGTCGTGTTTCAACATTTCGCGTCCAAAGTGCGTCAATATCTTATTCAGAGAAACCTGAATAAAGCGTCGTAAAGGTGTATACCCGCTGTGAAAAATGAAGGATCTGATAAGTTAGAAACTCCGATGAGCAAGCAACGCATCAAAATCGAGCCTATATGCGAAGGTCAAAACGGCGACTTTCGACTATCGGGTCGTCACAATCTTTAGCATCACGTAGCCCAGTAAGATGGCGCTTTGTCGCACACGTTAGTTTCGCATCAGATAGTGTGTTTGAGATGGGAGCTTTGACAGTCATACCTGTAACAATCCATCTAACACTAAGTAGGGACCGACTTTTAGTAGACCGTCATCATCTTTGACAGAGTCCCATCACGATCAGTTGGACCTAGCGGCAAAAACTATGTCCATTTATGCGACAAACACAACAGACGAAGCGCCACAAAACTCTACCCCTCAGGCGAAGGATCGAGTCGCCTTTGAAAAGGACGCATAGTGAGAGTCGTTCTATCCGCTCTCGTAGAATGTACCCCTCACCTTCGGCGGAGACCGGACCCTGTCACAGGGTACATGTCAGTCATCTACTCCTTTGACGAGGCAAAGATTGTCGTCTCCCTCTGAGTTTCAACCAGGATCTTCTACGTCAAAACGACTATCGTTAGTTCTTGGACTCAATCTCACATTATTGACCTCTCTCTTGGTGGTTGGATTGAGTTCA
>JAKBGL010000100.1 GCA_021833085.1 Actinomycetes bacterium
CATTAGAGAGCCTAAAATATGGTTTTGAATTCCTACGAGGGATCGGGTTTACAGGATCCACTAACCACAAAAACACCCCATTCAATATAAGAGTCGCTCTCCACCGTCAACGTAGATAGTGTTGCCTGTCACCATATAAGCGTCAGCGCTACATAACCACTTTGTCACCATAGCAATGTCTTGTGGAACCACCAGTCTAGAGACTGGAGAGGACTCTAAGGTTTTCTCCACGAGATGCTCATATCCTTGGAGTCTCTCTGCACTCGCAGTTTTAACCAGTCCAGCCGAGACCGCATTCACGCGACACATAGGAGCTAGTTCAACTGCTAGATAGCGTACCATGCTCTCCGCTGCTGACTTAGCGGCACCCAAGACAGAGTAAGACGGCACAACCAGGCGAGCTCCTAGAGAAGAAACTACAACGATGCTCGCCGCCTTTAATCTAGTAGACAACTCTAAGACTGGGAAACTAGTTACGCTGAAAGTCCAGTCAAGATGTTTACGAGTTACAGATTCAATGGGCCTCATTACTCCCGAAGAACTAGCGATAATAAGGGAGTCAGGAGAGCCCCCGCAACACTCGGTCACATACTCGCTAAAGGCATGCAGCTGGCGCTCGTCGGCGAAGTTCGCGAGGTAGCTCCAAGCCGTTACCCCCAAACTTTCTACCTCTAACTTCAAGGTTTCAAGCGACTCTACGTTTCGAAATCCATGAAGAACAACGGAGCTTCCGCTCCTAGCTAGCTCTAACGCTATGGCGCTACCTATCGGGCTACTCGCACCGGTAACTACTGCAGTTCCGTTGGTCCTCATTCTTAGTTCACCTCAGTAATCATAAAAACACCCAACGATCTCGAAGACTAATGCTAAAATAACTTGCGATGGTATTTGCGCACATGCGCATCTAACTCAAACAATATAAGCGGGGGGAAATGTATACTGCTTCAGACCTTAATTGCGCGTGGATCGATGGTATCCCGACACCACTGGAGACTCCGACCGTCGGCACGTCTTTCGACGTTACTTCTTTGAGACAGCGTCAGTGGATCTAAGAGTTATCGACTTCGCTTTGGTGTCGCCTTTACGAAGTCAGAGCATATGGCACGCACTATGTAGCTACGCTGATACAACCGACATGGGACCAGTGTTGAGCTTTATGCGACCTTCTTCGACCTATGTATCTCTGGGAAATCATCGCTCGTATCAAGAGATCAACTCGACACTATGCACAAGCCTGGGCATTCCAATCTATCGGCGAATGGCAGGAGGCGGAACCGTACTTATCGACAAGAACCAACTATTTTTCCAACTTACGATACCATCAAGTTTCATATCAACATCAAGGCAGAAAAGTATACAGATAGTGCTAGCTGCGGTCGCAAACGCGTTCAATCAAGCAAACGTAGACTGCAAGCTCGACTCATACGGTGAGATTGCTGCCGCCGACCGAAAACTCTGCGGACATGGGGCGATGGAGATCGGCAGATATATGACCGTTGTAGGCAACTTGCTCGAAGGGTTCAACTTTACACTGAACTCCGACCTCTTAAACCTGCCATGGGAGACGGCTCGCGAATACGTCCGATCGTTAATGTCAACTTTCGTGGGGCCAGACAACGAATTAGAGTACGTCGAATCCGACATGAAGTCAAAAATAGCCCGTTCCTTGGGAGAGTCTCTTCGACTAGACCTCAATTCTCTAACCGACTTTCCCGAGATAGAGTCAGAGGTACTCTACTTTGACAAAAAACTATCCAGCGAGAGATGGGTAAAGTCCGACGATAGGCTCATTAGCCACCAACACCAGTTCCAACTAGTAAAGATAAGGGCCGGTGTATACGTTTTAATCCTCTGCCGTGAGGAGTACCAGTTCGTGGTATCAGTTGTCTTTGGCGAGATATCGAAGATTTCCTTCACCTCCAAAGTTAAAGACCCGGGCATTGAGACCATTGAGCATCCTTCTATCCCAGAATCAATAGCCGCGATCGAACAGGTCTCGAAGGGCCACGAAGCTGCATTTATCAAACAGATACACGACCTAATCAAGCAAGAACAAAGTACGAACAGGAGCCAAAATGTCACCGTATAAGAAGGTATCAGGCTATCAGCTAAGAGACGACCTTTACTATGACCAAGAGAATAACTACTGGATCGAGAAAGATACCGTAGATACGGTCAAGATCGGCTTCGACGAACTCGGACTGGATATCTCAGGCACAGTCTCATCCATCTCACTACCACGTCCACCTCAACACGTGGAAAGAGGCGACCAGATCGGAGCACTCGAGGCAGAGAAATTTGTCGGGCCATTAGTCGCCCCCTTTACCGGTACAGTCATTGAGGTCAACGAAGAGGTACTTGATGGAGTTCGTTCACTTTACGAAGCACCTTATGAGACATGGATGATTCGTATGAAACTCAGTGATGAAAACGAGCTAGATCACCTCGTAGCTCCTTCAAACTCTCTAGAAAGTTTCAAGATAAGAGTCGAAAGATATCGCAAAGCAGGTATCTTATCATGGTAAAAGCAACCGCCTTAGCTGAGCGAATATCAAACTTCGGTCCAACTATTGACTTCTATGCGCCCGGTTTGAAGAGATGGCAGACTCAAGAGTGGCAACCAAAGAACTCCCGGCGCTTTCTCCCCGTATCTGTGACTGGAAACGCCTGCGCACTTCAATGCGACCACTGCCAAGCCAAAGTCCTCGAAGGAATGGTATCTGTGAGGATGGGTCAGAACTTATTTACCTTGGCCGAACAACTGAAGGCATCTGGAAGTGAAGGTCTGCTTGTCTCGGGAGGATCGCTCGTCAACGGTTCTGTACCTCTAAAACGACATCTCAAATACGTCAGAAGGATTAAAGAAGAACTCGGCATGAAGGTCGTAGTGCACTCTGGAGTTGTCACGCCGACTACCGCCGAAGCCCTCGCCAACAGCGGCGTCGATGCCGTGATGTTAGACATAATTGGAGCAGACGAGACCATTCGAGACGTCTACCATCTCTCCTTACAAGCTTCCGACTTTGACAGATCTCTAGAACTGCTCTCCGACGCAAACTTACGGATAATCCCCCATATTGTAATCGGCCTCCACTATGGAAAACTTCTCGGTGAGTGGAATGCACTAGAGATGATCAAAAAGCACTCTATCGACACGCTAATTTTGGTTATATTAACACCCCTTATAGGTACGCCGATGGCACACATACCTCCTCCATCACTAGATGACGTGGTATCGTTTTTCCACCACGCCCGCCAAAACATGGCAACATCTAGGATCAACCTCGGATGTGCACGCCCTATGGGACTGGAGAAGCTACAGATAGATAGGGCGGCCGTAGAACTTGGCTTAAATGGTATCGCCTACCCTGCGGAGGGGATAATAGAGTACGCGAAGGACCTAGGACTAACGCCAAAACTCTATGAGTGGTGCTGCTCGATGAGTTGGGCCGGTACCGACGACAACCTAACGCAGGTAGCACTTTCATGACCTCAGGGCAGATGCGGCTCATCACCGCTGAACAGGTATCACCCTCTGAAGGCCTTTCCGTAGATGAGGCTCTAGCGAATCAAGCTCCCAACAGAACAATGCACGAACCATGGACCCTTAAGTTATATACCTACAAAGATCATGCACTTCTCACTGGGCGCTATCAAAGAATCGAGGCGGAGGTAGACCTTAGCACTCTGCGGAGTAACCCGACCATAGGAATAAACCGTCGCCCAACGGGCGGAGGAACTATTTTGATGGGTTCAGGTCAACTAGGAGTTGCACTTACGCATCACGCAAACAGTAACTGGTCACCGAGGGAAGGGATAAAAGACTTCGGATCTGCAATTGCTTACGCACTTTCTAACCTCGGAATAGATGCACGTCTAAGAGGGAAAAATGACCTCGAGGTCGGGGGGAAGAAAATATGTGGCCTTGGGATATATAAAGATGCTAGCGGTGGCGTTCTAAATCACGCAAGTATCTTATTCGACCTCGACTACGAACTCCTACTTAGCGTTCTTGCCGTTCCAGATATAAAGTTAGCAGCCCATCGCTCAAAGACTGTCTCTTCTAGAGTTACTACTGTTAGCGCAGAACTGGGTCGAACTGTCAACCCGTTAGAGTACATAAAGGTCATTGCAGATGCTCTCGCACTTTATTTCGGAGCAAAGATATCAAAGGGCCACCTGAGCGACGAAGAGCACTCGCTCGCCCAGGACCTCCAAAGAGAAAAATACGAAACGGACGATTGGATATTTTTAAGCACTGCAAACAAACATCTCAGGCATACAAGCGTACAGGTAAGGTCCCACGTTGGCACGTTAGAGGTAAACCTCGAGCTTCAAGGGCCAACGATACAGTCAGCTATTATCACCGGAGACTTCAATGTCTATACATGGGAACTCGCCCTCATCGAAACATACCTAAAGTGGCAACCTCTCGACCCCAAGAGGTTGCGCGTCAGACTGCATGAGATTGAACATTCTGTTGCTCACATAGTTGACATCGAACATCTGCTACAAGCACTCTGCACAGCTCAAGTACATTCGGAGATCTCATCTCCTATAAGAATTGGATCATGTTACGTACCAGAGGAGTACCACATTGCTAAGTAAACTCAACTCACAGATTCAAGCGCACGACACGAACGTTGTCTTCACCCGGACAAAGTCCGAAAGAAGCTCAGCGAAGGAGAGTCCCAACTGGGTACGCATCTCAGCAGCTTCAGCAATTGCTTTGGGACTTAAGTCAGGTCGTTTCGCGAAGGAGTTCGACTTCGGAGGGATAAATCTCCTCCTCAACTACGACGACGGATGCAGGTCGGACTGCGCTTACTGTGGACTCGCAAGAACACGCCCAGGTGACTACGAAGATAAGTCATTTATACGAGTGGAGTGGCCGCTGGTTGAAACAGCATCGCTAGTAGAGAGAATGCGCCTTCTTGAAGCAAAACTGACACGTCTATGCATCTCCATGGTTACAAATCCATATGCGTTCCGAGACACTTGTACTATAACCGACTCTATCGTACAAAACGTTCGAACTCCACTATCGATTCTCGTCGCACCGCCAACACTAAACCGTACAAAACTTGAGGAGTTCAAGGCTCG
>JAKBGL010000101.1 GCA_021833085.1 Actinomycetes bacterium
TCTAGGCATCGATTTTCAGAGCTGTTTCGTGGATGAAGTTTACTCCTGCTCGTTTGAGCACAGGTTCTAAAGGTACTTCGATGTCACTAATATCGCGTTCTTTGAAGGGAACCCAAATTAGGGATGGTACATAAAGAAAGTGATCGGTCTTTGAGATAACAGTTACTTCGTGGCTATTGTCATGTAGCCTTCTCTTGGTTTCAAGGGCGCATGTGAGTCCAGCGAAGTTACCTCCTAGGACTAAAATATTAGCCATTGTATCTCCTCAAGACTTTTGCCCATCAATAACTTTGTCCTAGCGTAGAGTCTGATAAGTTTCATATGCGACAAGTAAGGGAGTAGGTTGTGGCGATGTAGAGCACAAGGTCATCTCTTCGAAGTGTCCTCGTGATCTAGGAAGTGATCTAATCAAAATCTTAACCAGTATCCACAGAACAACCTCGCAGAGGAGTCCATATGTGGACTAGAACCTCTGAGTTTGGGCTCGGCGTTGTCTTTCGGTTTTCAGTCGTGCCTGACTCAGAGTCGGAACGTGAGGGCCTAAGGATTAGGCTTGAACTTTGTGCGTTCGCATCATTGCAGTCTATTGACTTAGTCAATCGTGACATAACTATTAATTCGAACAGACGCTAGTGGCCTTTCTCGAATGTATCGTTTCCCAAGAGAGCATCGGCAAAGATATTGTGTGTCTCCGGGAGCTAGAACAGATAAGCCTTTAGCAGGCATGTTTGTAAACCTAGATAGCGGTATCCTAAAGAGCCGACGGTGGGACTCGAACCCACGACCTGACGATTACAAGTCGCCTGCTCTTCCAGCTGAGCTACGTCGGCATGTTTGGATGATTGTAATTGCTCGTGCGTAAAAAGTGGGTCGAAAGAGAGGCTGATTTCTCTTTCGACCCACTTCGTTCGAGTGTACTTTTATGTCTCATACTCTGCGGGAGAATACAGTCCTTCCTACCTGATGCTCACGGGTGACGTCAATCTCCGACTAAAGGTTTTCTTCAGTGTAACGTGTTTTAGTTTTAGAAGTATCTAGCTGGTAACCAAGGTTTGTGATCCTTGATCGACTCCAGAGACTTCCTTGGTTGAGGTTGAGGGACTTGAAGTTAACTTTATTTCAAGTCGACCAAATATGGCAAACAGAGAGTTTCTTACCTCCGACTGTGGGACTGAGTCGCGTTTGCTACGAATTTCTGGATATCTCCCACTCATATCTTGTGTTGGTGCTCTACTTGCTTATTCCCCTCAGTAAGATGAAACGCTATCGTTGCCGCATCGGATCTTTTGGCCTAGGGGATCGAGAATTATGGAGATCAACTTTATCGTTACGTTCAAGGGTAATTGACGGAACACGGACTGGAAAACCTGACATCATGGGTGACAACTTTATGAAGTCTTTAATCGACTAAGCTCATCGGTGTCCATAGTTAGGGAGAGTCGTAAGTGCGTCGAATCGGCGATGATCTTAAGAAGGTTATAATCTCTCTTTCTCTTCTCCTTGTTGAGGTTGGGGTTGGTTTCGCTTTCTTTGGCACGCACCTTTTTGCTCAGAGCAGATCTGTTTCGGTGTTGTTTAGAAACACCGGAGCGTCGACTACCAAAAGTGCCTCTAAAGTTATAAAAACTCACAAGACAAAGATTTCGATGTCTACTTCTGTTTCTACCACCACCACCACGATCCCTACTACCACCACCACCACGATCCCTACTACCACCACCACCACGATCCCTACCACCACCACAGCCGCTCCGACTGTAAACTCAGCCTACGCCAACATAACTGTTCGAGTGGCTAACGGCACTACGGTTCCGGGACTTGCGGAAAGGATCACGACTTATTTGGGAGGTGTTGGTTTTGACGTTGTATCACCAGTTAATGCAACGACTTCCGTACAGATCTCTACCGTTTACTACGCACCCGGGTTTTCTGTATCTGCCCAGTATATTGCATCACGCCTCGGCCTCTCTCTCGACCAAGTAGTGCCTGATGCCAGTGGAGTTCCGGTCAGCGCACCGCCAGAAGATATAAACGTTGTAGTCGGACCTGATCTCTCTTCGGCACCATGATGACTCATGTGAACTCGTTCTCGACAAGACATTGGCAGAGCCTTGCTGTTCTCACTGATTTTGATGGTACTGTTGCGGATATAGTCACTGATCCTAACGATGCTCGGCCGGTGGAAGAAGCAGTTGAGGGATTGCAGCAACTTTCATCCTGTATTGGTTTGGTGGGCATTGTCTCAGGACGACCGTTAGAGTTTCTCAGGCAACGCCTGCCTGAAGATCTATTTAGGTCTGCGTTAGTTGCGGGCTCCTATGGCGAACAGATAGTGCTGCCTGGTACCGTTGAAATGGTAGTTCCTTCGAGTAGGACTAATGAACGAGTGAGCGGTGCGTCAGCTTTAGAAGAAGGTTTTTTCTGGGTGAAGGAACGTCTTTTGTTTGAAGGCGTTGAGATAGAGGATAAACCGCACTCCTTTACTATTCACTATCGTAAGGCTCCCCAAAGACGTAGCCTGATTGAGGAAATGATAGACCAACTTGAAGATGAATTCGGTCTAAAGTCGCTTGCGGCTAAACAGGCGGTGGAATTTTTTGAAGGTGAGAGACCGTCTAAGGTCTCTCCGGTAAGAAACTTTACCCAGGGCTACGACTTCGCTGTGTATCTCGGAGATGACATCTCTGACATTGAGGTGTTTGAATACCTTGATATGTCACATAGTGAGCGAGTCGCGTCACTGAAGGTCGCAGTGGCTTCAGATGAAGCGCCTAGAAGTTTGCTGGAACTTGCAGATGTGGTTCTTGAGTCTCCAGGAAAGGTGGGTAGATGGCTAAAGACCTTCTCTGAGGTTATTTCCTGTCACAACCTCTAGCCACTGTTGAGGAGTGTTCTTTATGAGTGCGGATCTGAGGTTTGTTATACTTCCTAGACTGTCTTGTGCTTCGAAAAGGGAACTAAAGAGACTGTCAGCTGTTTGAACTATGTCGAAGGGATTGATAGTGGCAACGAAGTCTTTTATATGCTCCGAGATTCCCGTGGTTTGAGAGAGGACGATCCTTCCGTCTCGCTGATTAACTAATGCACCTTCTTGTGCAACAAGATTTAATCCGTCTCGGACCGGGTTTACCAGGAGGCAGTTGGAGAGTTGGAGAGCTGCTAATGACCTATCGTAGTTGTCTTCACTAAGTAAGATGATAGGTCGCCAGGTCTTCGTCCCGTGGGCCTCATTTACAGCGTCGGCGGTTCGCTTGACCTCTTCCGCGTAGTCGCGATATGCTTTGATCGAGTCTCGAGAAGGATAGCACAGCGCCAGATGGAGAAATTCACCCTTGACCTCAGGGTGCTCTAAAAGTAGTTCATTTACCGACAGAAATCCTCGTACGATATTTTTAGAGAGTTCCATTCTGTCAACTCGTACTAGCAGCCGCTTTTCGCCGACATCTTGGAGGATTTTGTCCATTTCGAGGAGAACGTTTGATGTCTGTGACGCGGCTTTTAACGCTTGAGCGTCGGTGGGCAATGGGGCAACAATTAAGTTAGGTTCGTTCTTGAACCCCATGACCTGTAGTGTGCGACGAAAGTTTGCTCTCCACTGATCAGCGTGGAAGCCTACTATCTCCGATTCGCATAAGGAACTAAGGATGGCGTGGGCGAAGTTGGAAGGTAAAAGTGAAAACTCTTCGGGCGGAGGGAATGGAGTATGAAGAAAAAATGTAACTGATATGTCTTTCCTCAATGATCGTAAAAGTTTTGGGACTAATAGAAGGTGGTAGTCGTTCACAAAAACTGTATCTCCGCTTGACGCCACCTTGGCAAGTGTCTCTGCAAAGCTTTGGTTGTATGAGTAGTAGCCATTGAGATCGAGGAAGAAACTCCGATCAAAGATGGGTGAGTAAGGGGCATTGAACAGGCCATGGAATACATACCATAACGTCTCATTGGACACCTTGTTGTAAGCGGACTCGTAGGTCTGTGGCTCGACGATTAC
This sequence comes from Actinomycetes bacterium, assembly GCA_021833085.1. The sequence goes on from JAKBGL010000101.1 coordinate 3,992, forward strand.
AGGATGAAGTTCAATCTTAGGATTTTTCCAAAGTCCCGTTTCGATAGCAGCACGGTCAGCGGCTGATGTTGCTGCAGAGATCCACTTAGAGCTAGTCCCACTTAAGGCTTGTAGAAGTCCAGAGGCGAGTCCGCCTCCTCCGCGACCTGCACGTAGCTCGCCACTTAGGTAGTTAAAACTTATAGGACCTCTGTTCGAGGCTATCAACAAGGACATAACCGTAAAACTAGTCCCTCCTCTATCGCCTGGATGTCGAATGCCGCTAGGACGTGACGAGAAGTTACCTATGAGTGTTCAAACAAACTACTCGACACCTTAGCTGAAGAAGATCGAAGAGAGTCTTGGCTATCTAAACACCCATGTCAAGCTGGCGAGTTTGGTGGTTCACCAGGAATTGTAAACATTGGTGACCACGGAGATCCCGTAGGGTTAGCCTCTTCTGCTCCAGGCGATGAACCGACGGTATAGTATTTGGCCTGATAGGGCAGTCCTCGGTAGAGTACGATAGCACCTTGATTGTAAGCCACGGTTGGGGCCCAATTTGGATAAGTACCTGGTGCTAACGTAGGAATTGTTGGCGCATGGTCGCTCTTTAGAACTGGCCCAATGAGAATCCAGGGAGTTTGGTAGGAGAATTGAACTTGGGCACCGGGATTGACAGCTTCGTTATAGTACTTTGCTTCGTAGACGTTTCCTTGCCATACGACCTTATAGTCCTGAGGGTAAGGTACGTTTGGTTGCCATATTGGATAGGGAGCATTGGCGGGGTTAGTAGAGCCTTGTTGGGATATGATTATGGGAGCTTGGGCTCCTTTCTTAGGTATGACCCTACCGTTCAACTTGGAGAATATTGAAGAGAACTGTAGCGTGTTTTCGTTCACTCCCGAACAGGTATTGGAGAGTACCGCACCTGTGAAGAGCTGGCCGCAGCTGTAGTCACGATTCAGCGACCACATAGACACTCTTCCTAGACGAACGTTTTCGGCGAAACTTTGTAACGATGTAGCGTCCGTAGTGGTGAAGATCTCCCCTGCGGAGTTATTTTGTCCGATCATAACCGTCATGCCCATGCGATTCCAGGTCTGTCTCGACGTAAGGTGGATGCCG
>JAKBGL010000102.1 GCA_021833085.1 Actinomycetes bacterium
TGGGTTCCCTTTTCGGTGATCCGGTACGACTTACGCTGCCTTTTAGAGGTTTGTTCCTTTTTGAGAGCGGATCTAAAGCTTGCCAGTTCCCCACCCAAAGAACCGGTAGACGTCGTAGGTGATCGAAATCCGCCCTCTTCAAACGTCTCGATATGTCCTTGACGTTCGAGTCTTGAAAGAGCTGGATATATTGACCCCCAAGAAGGATGAAAAAGTGCACCGAACGCCGAGACGATCCTTCTGTGAAGTTCGTATCCATGCTGTGGATCTTCCGCGAGTAAACCCATCACAGCTGCCTCAAGATACTGACTAGTTCCACCGGATCTCATTGTTCATATATACTATATCGGTTAGATATATTATCCGTTAGTCTAATCTGATATATTTGACTATTCGGTTCCCTACAGTCTCTTAAGGAAGACGCTTTCGTTCTTGGAGAGCGGAGAGGCTTCGTGCTGGTTTCATTCGATAGAAGCCGGTTTATGGTAAGTCTCACTTCGTATCTCTTTGAACTACGACTAAGTGGTTCCATAAAGTTCTAGGCGCAAACTGTGCTAGCCTTTTAGATGTGGAAAGTTATGGACGTAACGGCGATGCACTAAATGTGTCAAGGCGTACTGGCACCGTAGATCATCGACTTTTGCGTGAGAACTTGATTCGTGACTACCGCTCGGGACGCGTTAGCAAGGAAGAGATCTGTGATGCTACAGAAGAGTTACTTCGAGTAGCGGACAACTTTGGCGAGGGCGCTTCAAAACCCTGTCCAATATGTGGAGCTGAAAGCTTAGTTTACGTTGAATTTGCCTTTGGCGCACGACTACCTTCTTCAGGTCAGGTAGTGCCAAACGGTGTCCTTCTAGAAGAGACCGTGCGTTCAAAGAAGTTTGATATGTATCAGGTGGAGGTCTGTAAGGACTGTCTCTGGAACCACTTGGTTCAAAAACATGCGATTGGTAGAGACTGAAACGTCGAGATCCAACTCTTGATGTTACAACTTCATAATTTCAAGCCTGATCCTAACTTAGGCTTTGCTACAATAGTTGTTCTTAGATCCTGCTCGTTAAGAGCCCTACTTTCAAAATTTGAAAGAGGTCCATGGGAGGTTTTAGTTGCGCGTCTATGAAGTAGTAGTTATATTAGATTCTTCGCTTGAGGATGAGCAGATCGATGAGTACTTGGTGAGAGTTGAGTCGGTAGTATCTTCAAGAGAAGGAAAAGTTTTTGGCGTAGAGCGTTGGGGTAGAAAACGTTTTAGCTACGAGATCGACCATCGCCGAGAAGGTTACTATGTTATCGTCCGAATTCAAGGAGTCCCAGATACAGTTGCGGAACTTGATAGGACTCTTTCCATATCTGATGAAATTATTCGTCACAAGATAATGCGTCTGCCTGAAAAAGTTGCAGCCAAGTTCCTAGCAGGTTCATCAACTTCGGCTTAGGAGCTTTCAAATACCACAAGAAGTGGGGAAAGAGTTGTGAAATGTCCAACGGAAATACAGTAACCATTGTAGGTAATGTGGTTCGGGAGCCAGAACTTCGCTTTACGAACCAGGGAGTGGCTTCTGCGTCTTTCTCTGTTGCAGTGAATCGTCGATGGCAAGCTCCTCAATCTCAAGAGTGGGAGGAGGCGACGTCGTTTTTTGACGTCACCTGTTGGCGTGAGTTAGCGGAGAACGTCAGCGAGTCTCTGGAACGAGGTTCAAGGGTCTTAGTTACCGGTCGCTTGGAGCAAAGAACCTGGGAGACGCCAGAAGGAGAGAAGCGTTCTCGGATCAGTATAGTTGCTGACGAAGTTGGCCTGTCTTTGCGATGGGCTACTGGATCGGTGGTAAAGAACGAACGAAAGTCGTCGGGAGGTCGTGAAACTGTTCAAACGAGCAAGGACACAACCTCGGTGGGTTATAGCTATGAAGAGGATCCTTTTTAAAGATGGGTAAAAATACTGACAAAAATGCTCGAAGAACTGCGGTAAAAGAGCAAACGAAGAAGATTCGAAAAAAGGTGTGTACCTTTTGTGCCCGCCACGAGGTGTGGATTGATTACAAGGACACCGATACGTTGAAGCGCTACATGAGCGATCGCGGAAAAATTCGTGCTCGTCGTGTTACGGGTAACTGCGTACAACATCAAAGTGATATAGCCATCGCTATAAAAACGGCTAGAGAGCTTGCACTTCTTCCCTATACAGAGCGAACGCCGGCTGAACGAAGCCGCTCAAGATCGGTCGCGAAGGTTGACGTTGAAGAGACTCCATTTGAGGAGCCGAACTATGAAGACGTCTTTGTAGCTAGCGATGACGAAGATGATGAGGAGACGGAGGACGAGTGAAAGTAGTACTTAGAAGTGACATCGTGGGCCTCGGAAAGCGCGGTGACATTGTAACGGTAGCGGATGGATACGCTCGTAACTACTTAGTACCTAAGGGAAGAGCCATTGTTGCGTCCAAGGGTATCGTTAGCCAGGCCAGTGCCATGCGTAGCTCTCGTGACCTGAAAGATCAGAAAGCCAAAACGGCAGCTGAGGAACTTGCGGCTCGATTAGTTGGTATCTCGATGAAAATTACTGCAAAAACCTCTAAAGAGGACAAGCTTTTTGGTTCAGTGGGTGTACACGAGATACTTCAGACTCTAAAAGATCAGTATGAAATCGAGTTGGAGCGAAAGGCCGTACACTTAGATGAGCCGATAAAGATGACTGGATCATACCAGATTCCTTTGAAGCTGCACTCCGAGGTCGAGATTCACCTTAGCGTAGAGGTTTTACCAGAGTAGAGCTTTTCAACGTAGGCGTTTGGAGTATGCAGAGGGAGAAAGTCCTTTGGCGAAGGATCTCAGTGGGCGAGACGTTGACCCCAGCCGCCTTGAAGGAATACTTGGAAGAGTAGCACCTCATTCCATAGAGGCTGAAGAGTCTCTCTTGGGTGCGATGATGTTGTCTCGAGAGGCTGTGGCCGAAGCGGTTGAGTTAGTACGTGAAGGTGACTTTTTTAAGCCGTCGCATGGACACGTATTTAGAGCTTTGGCGACTTTGCACGCAGATGGCGGCCCCAACGACGTGGTAACGGTATCGGAAGAGCTTAGACGGCACGGCCACCTAGATTTGGTAGGTGGCTTGGAGGCGTTGGTCGCGTTGCAAGCCAGTACGCCTGCGATCGGGTCAGCATCACACTACGCGCAACTCGTCGAGGAGTACTCGCTTTTGCGCAAGCTCATCAAGGCAGCAACAGATATTGCTGAGCTCGCCTACTCGTTGCCTGAAGACGTGGCCGCAGCTGTCGATCTGGCTGAGGCCAAGATATTTGAGATTGCAGAGCATCGCTCCGCGGAGACAATGCTGCCAATTCGAGAGGTTTTAATGCAGACCCTAGACGACCTTGAGGCACTTTACGGCCGTGAAGAGGGTGTGACGGGTGTTCCGACTGGATTTATCGATCTTGATGAGATTCTCTCGGGGCTCCATCCCTCAAACTTATTAATTGTTGGTGCCCGGCCAGGTATGGGTAAGACGTCTTTTGCTTTAGGTCTAGGTGTAAACGTTGCGAAGAAGGCTGGTCTACCGGTTCTGATGTTTTCCCTTGAGATGAGCCACCTCGAGCTAACCCAGCGCCTGGTTGCGTCGGAGGCGCGAGTCGATTCAACTCGACTGAGAAGTGGACGCCTCCTTGACCGAGATTGGGAGAAGATCCACGGAGCGATCAGTCGTTTGGCGGAAGCTAAGATTTATATAGACGATGATCCAAACCTTACCGTGATGGATATTAGAGCTCGTGCTCGTCGTCTCAAGGCACGTGAGGGTCTAGGTTTGGTGATTGTAGACTATCTGCAGCTGATGTCGGGAAGACGTAACGTCGAGTCTAGGCAGGTAGAGGTGTCTGAGATCTCGAGAGGGCTGAAAATTCTTGCCCGAGAGCTCAACGTTCCGGTAGTGGCTCTGTCGCAGCTCTCAAGGAATCTTGAAGCGCGATCAGATAAGAGACCCCAGTTAGCAGATCTAAGAGAGTCGGGGTGCCTGGGGGCTGATTCTCTATTGGCGTTAGGTGACGGGTCTTTTGCTACCATTGGTTCCCTTTGGTTACGAGGTCTTCAAAGCGTACGGCTCAAGAGTTTTAATGAGGATGCGAGGACGTGTAGGGATGCAACTAGCTCAGCAATCTTCATGACCGGAGTAAAGGAGACCTATGCGCTAACCACGAAGGGGGGCCGGTATATTCGAGCGACCGAGAATCACCGTTTCTTTACTGAGTGTGGTTGGCGTAGGCTCGGTGAACTTAGCAAGGGAGATCGCATCTTCACATCGTCAAGCGCTTCAAAAATAGGTGATCGTTCGGGCGTAGATGGTCCGATTTCAACCCTTTCAGCCTTTGATAGTGCTAAGAGCGATTCGTCCGTTGTGCTAGACGGGGAAAATGTTATGGTTCTAGATGAGATCTCAAAGATCTCTGACTTTGGACTCGAGCCGGTGTTTGATGTTTCGGTTCCCGGGACGAACAGCTTCTTTGCTAACGGTTTCGCTGTACACAACTCTTTAGAACAAGACGCAGATGTCGTAATGTTTATTTATCGGGATGAAGTCTACTCACCAGAGACACCCGAAAAAGGCACTGCCGAGATCATCGTCGCCAAGCATCGGAGTGGTCCTACAGGTACGGTGTATCTTGCATTTTTGAACAACTATACGCTTTTTGCCAACATTGCAAGCATGTGATCAAAGAACTTTGCTAGTACTGCTTATAGCGTTAGATTACTCATCGCTGAGTGAGTCTAACCAACCGCGAATCTCGTCTCCATTTTCGTCTTGACGCGGAGGCGCATAACGATAAGTTGGCGGTGTCTTCGAAAACGATAGTGGGTTGGTGATCGATGGAGTCGCTACTCCATGAGAGTCGATTAGCTGAACGATAGGATCCAGACCAAGATTTTGGGCCAGGGCAACTCCCTCGCCTATGGAGTTAATGGGACCGCAGGGAACCTTGAAGTTTATCAAAATTTTAGACCAGTTTGACGCTGAGTCTGAAGCTAGACGATCCTCGATTAAGGGCTTTAGAGTCTCTCTATTTACCACCCTCTGTTGATTTGTACTGAAGCGGACGT
>JAKBGL010000103.1 GCA_021833085.1 Actinomycetes bacterium
AGCCATCCAAGGACCTATTTTGAAAATCCTCATACGCAGATCGGTATCGAGTTGTTCACGATAGTCAAGCTCGATATCTAGTGCAAGACTTGATCTTCGAAGTTCGTCAAAGTGCACTACATCTCTTGCACCTTGCTCAGGACCGTTGTCGTCGTGATATGAGGATTCGAAACTCTTCCAATAGCTTTGAAACAGAGATAGAGCCTTGGTTTCCCCAACGGTATTGGCTAATGCAAGCTTAAATCTCTCTCCCCAAGACATTGATATAAGATCAAGCTCGTCTTCGAGTCGTCCAAAAGTCTCGTCTCCCAAAACCTGTACCGAGGCATCGACTACAAATGACATGAAGCACCTTAGTCCCTCAACTACCGAAAGGCTAAGTTCTATGCTTCCTGGCCCAAAGTACTGTTCTAACCTTGAACTAAGATCATCCGTTAGGTGCTCGGAGTATCGGGAAGCCGGTAGGACTAGATCCAGTCGCAACTGGACCAAATGAGAGTCTCGCTGGTTCGAAAAAACGACCATCTTCAACCGCGGAATCTCCTCGACTGAAAGCGCTACCGCAACCAAGTCTCGAAGTTCATCTTTCGAAATGGCCAGGATCTCATCAGGAGCAAGAAGTTGAATAAAATCTAGAGCAGATCTATACGCATAGCTCGTCTCGGAAAGTGAGAGGGACGAGGTTGCATAGTTAACTTTTTCAAGAAGAAACGGCAGGCGAGAGACAGCATGAGAGAGCCTAGGCGGAATAAATACCCCAAAGAAAGTACTCCTTATCCCTAAAGCTGAGTCTAAAAACTCGATCACTCGGAGTCGAGTTCTTCTTACAACCGGCGAGGAGACGTTTGCTACGCCGGCAAACAAGCGAGACTCGCCTCTCTCGTAGGTAGCGTTGACCTTGTCTAAAAAACCTTCCAGATCGGCAACGTCGAGTTCGTGGACTTTGCACCCAAGCCATCTAACTCCATGGGAAGACTGAACTCTAGTGCTTACTGGGAGAAAGTTACCCAATCCAAGCGCATCATAGGAAAGTTCGGAACCCAGATGCTCTCCGACCAAAGGCTTAGCCCGTCGGTTAAGCTCTAAAAACATCTCTTGCAGATCACTATGTAAAAAAATAAGCTGTTGGTAAGCTTTTCGAAAAGACTCTGCCAATCCCTCAAGATCCTCCGAGGTGGCAATCTGCTCGAACTCTGCATAAAATAAAGAGGTCTGATCCGAAAGTGGCTCGCTTTTCCCTACTATCTCAATTAGCGAGGTGGGAACCATAGGATGGATCGAAAAGGTAGCGGAAACACCATGCTCCCTCATGACTTCGGTAAAAGTATCTACTAGGTACTTCATATCGGGAGTCACTATGGCGATAAAACAAGTAGATCCTTCTAGATCTCCGGTGTCACCAACTGCCACTTCCGCCTCTTCCACGGAAACGTCTCCAAGGGTCCGGCACCTTCCTACCCCAACACCAATTTTGGAGTCAAGGTCATAGGCATCTATTGCGCTATGAAGTTCAAAGGTCGCTCTAGCTATCAGATTGGAGGAGACCGAAGAGATCTCTTCCGAACTCATTCCTCCGACCACGTAATCGAAAAGTGTCTCAAGCTCCACAGGAAGCTCCCCTGCTAATTTACCAAGCAACTCAAGCGTCTTTGCTCGAGATACCCGATCTACCTCTTCCATCTACATCTCCCAAACTGAAAAGTTGATCGTTGACCCCATTGTCGAACCATCCAACAGTTTCACCCTAGCAGAATCGGCATAAACTTCCATGAAGTAAACTGCCCGTCTTGATCTTTCCGACAGCGTTACGCTGGTGATCTTCCTTCAGCTAAGGAGTTCCCTCCATCGATAACTACTGTCTGCCCCGTAATGTAAGAGGCATCGTTTGAAGATAAGAATGCAATAACGCTAGCCACTTCATCTGGCGTACCACTGCGGCCAAGCGGAGATGCAAGTCCATGCCTAGCTTCAAGAGGGGTCTGAGACTCAGTCGCTATCCAACCTGGTGCTACAGCATTTACGGTTATGTTCTTAGGAGCCAACTCAAGAGCCAAGGTCTTCACCACTCCCACCATGGCAGCCTTTGACGCTGCATATGCAACCTCTCCCACGTTCGATTGCAAAACACCCGTAGTGGAAGCGACCATAACTATACGTCCACATTGACTTTCGGAAAGATACTTTATCGACTCTTTAGACACCAAGAACGCCGAGGTTATATTCCTAGACAACGATAAGTTCCACTGCTCTAAAGTCATATCTTTAGCAAGAGCAAAGTGTTCTGGAGACGATATACTCCCCATACCCGCATTGTTAATGACTATGTCGATGCCCCCAAGGAACTCGTCCGCCAGATGGACGAGTTGTTTCACCTGCATCTCGTAGGTCAGATCGAATGGAGTCGCCTCGACAGAAACCCCGTACTCTCTTAGTTCATCTCGCCTGTCAAAGATTCGTTCAGTCGTAGAAGTTACAAACAGAGAGTATCCCATACGCGCAAAACGAACCGCTGTAGCAAAGCCTATTCCGCCTTTTGAACCAACTCCAGTAATGAGCACCTTTGACATCAGAGAGTCAGCTTACCTAACAATGCAGTCACCTTGGTCAACTCAGTGTGCTTAGCCACAGGACAGCACTTGAACTCTTGAACTAGGAATCTAGAGGTAACGAAACTACCTGATCTAAGTCAGCTCTCTCAGTGAATGTATTGTGCGCCAGGTATGGCAACAGGGGTCGTCGGCTCTGCCAGTTAAAACGCTCTAGATCTGGTACCGTCTCGAAGTGAGTAACTGGTCCTAGGCATAACCAAGCTACCGGACGCACTCCAGTGGGTAATCCAATGAGATTCGAAAGGAACTTCTCTCTGTAGAAAGAAACCCAACCTACTCCAATCCCTTCAGCTACAGCTGCAAGCCACAGATTCTCGATACAAAGACATACTGAATACAGACCAGCATCATCGATCGCATGTCTACCTAGTACTGCTGGAGCTCCTCTGGTAGGGTCGTAGGTAACGACAACTCCTAAGGAAGACTCCATGATTCCTTCAATCTTGATCCGCTTGAAGCTCTCGCCTTTCGATGCATCTAAAGAACTCTCAAATATCTCACGTTCCTCATAGACATGATCCCTAAATTTAGAACGGATACTTTCATCATCGATAAGGACAAAGTCCCACGGCTGACTCATTCCAACACTTGGTGCTGCATGAGCCGCTAAAAGGATGCGTCCAAGAACATCTTTGTCAATAGGTTCCCCAGAGAACTGGTTCCTAACATCCCTTCTTGAAAACACTGTCTCATAGAAAGCTTTGCGCCCTAGATCATCTAACATGTCATCCCCAATATAGAAATCCCATCTAATTATTTAGATAGTCACCTTGAAAAATACCTCTGCTAATCTACCTTCCCCCAATTGGGCACGTCCAGCGCTCATCTCAAGCCACTTCCTAACCATTGGTTCTACTGTTGTGGGATCAGGTAGCTGAGAGTTGTGGCATAAGATAGCACCAACTTTTGCATCAAAGGTCTCGGTCACGTCTACAAAGGAGTTGACCTCAGGATGAGCAGAGAGGAGTACTTCTTTTACGATGAATGCGTCTAGTCCTTCCTCTAACAGCTCAGGAAACGCAAAAGGATTTCGAGAGTATGGGTAAACTGCGTCCAAAGTCGCAGCTCCCGCTGCACGGTGGTCAGGATGCGATGCCGGCACCCTAAGGTAGTTTCTCTCTGGAGACTGACAGACAACACGGTCTGGCTTTATCTTCCTAATCGCCCTGGAAATATCACGCACCAGGGATGGCACATTTCGAAGCGCCCCGTCGCAATATCCCAAGAACTCCACCGACTCTACCCCAACGTACGCGGCTGCCTTCTTCTGTTCCTCTCTCCGAATCGCTGGAATCTCCAAGCGTGGAATACTAGGGTCGAATCCCCCTGCGTCACCATCGGTAACGATAAGATAAGAAACGTTTGAACCGTGGCTGACCCACGAAGCGACCGAACCGGCCAAGCCAAAGTCTACGTCATCAGGGTGTGCCATCACGATCAGTACTTTATCTACTGGTTTTATAGCCTCTAACTCCAACATCTCACGCTCCATACTTATCCTTGTTGAGCTAAGCCTAACTCGCCAAAAGAAGTATCCTATAAAAAGTAGAGTCGGATAACACAACTTGAGATAGTTACAACCATTGTAACTATTCACCCCTCTGCCCACCTGGCAACTACACCCGTGTAGTCATCTAGGCATTTGACCTTGGGGCTCGTGAAATGTTCTGACGGTTGGTTCAATGTAGGGTATGTCGGAGGTGACTCACAAGGCGCTCGAAGAGGTGGCTCAAACCTTATGCGCATAAATAGACGAGTTAACTGCTGTGAACGTCATCTTGGCGCAAGAGAACATATTGCTTCGTGGAACACCTGGCATGAACTCGAAGAACTCATCGAAGCCTATATCAAGTAGTAGCTACGCTAAGTAGGACCGAAGTCCATACACAACCCACACGGTAAGAATCTCACTCCAGTTACAGATTCAGATCAGACTATCAACCACGCATCAAAGCGCTGTAGAAAATATGGAGATGACCTCAGTGGTGCACGAGTCGTTGGAGTGATACATCGATCGGTGTTTGAGACCTACCACCCGTTGGAGTAACGGTCACCTGAGTACATCAGGTCGAGTATCGTAAGTGCAGCTGTAAGTATGAGTCAATCCACCTTTCCACTTGAGACAACGACTAGAGATCTACGTCGACGATGTACTTAGAGACAATGAGTCTGAACGCAAAGTCAAAATGCTAAAGGTCCAACAAAAGATCTCGGGGCTTTCGAAGCAAAGACGATGCGATCCTTTGGCTCCGCCTACTTAGTCTCTTCGTCACTGTAACGAAGAACAAAGAGAATCCACTTCATGTACTGCAACCGTCTCATGGTTCAAGAGCCGTGGATGCCACCTGCTACAGACAGCGGATAACTCGCCTATCTCTTTTGGTGTTCTTCAACCTCTATAGGGACTTTAGTTCATTGCACCTTGACACGGTTTGGGGTGAATGGTTACGA
>JAKBGL010000104.1 GCA_021833085.1 Actinomycetes bacterium
ATCCAGGGAGTCTTCCATCTCGGCGGTGAAGGAGAAGTCAACTAATGGCCCAAAGTGCTGTTCCAGTAGATTGACAACGGCAAATGCGAGAAATGTAGGCACTAGGGCCTGTCCCTTTTTCCAAGCGTAGCGTCTCTCTAAAATAGTCGAAATGATCGAAGCGTAGGTTGACGGTCTCCCTACACCCAACTCCTCCAAGGTCTTGACTAATGATGCCTCGGTGTAACGAGCGGGAGGTTGAGTGTTATGACTCGTTGCAGTTAGTTGTAGTGCTCTGTAACGTTCGCCGACAGTCAACTTCGGAAGAGGTCTCTCCTCGTTCTCTGGAGTATCATCTGAACTCTCTTCATAGACAAGCTGGTAACCGGGTGAAGTGATGACCCTACCTGAGATGGAGAAGTGAGCTTCGGTGCCTGATCTAAAAGTTTCTTGACGGATATTTGTGTCTTGTGAAGTTAGTGCAGAAAGTCGAACAACTGTCGATGTCCCAGTAGCATCGTTCATCTGCGAAGACACAGTCCGCTTCCAAATTAGCTCATAGAGTCTAGTGTCGTCCGGACCAAGCTCCCTAGCGACCTCTTCCGGGGTTCTCCAGCTATCGCCTGCCGGCCGAATCGCTTCATGGGCTTCTTGAGCGTTTTTAACCTTGTTTTTGTAATGCCTTGGTGTTTTAGGTAAAGATGACTCCCCGTATCTCACTCTAGCAATCTGTCTCGCAGTCGTGATAGCTGACTCTGAGAGCTGGGTCGAGTCAGTTCGCATGTAAGTTATGTAACCGTTTTCGTACAAGCGCTGAGCGACGGACATTGTGCGTTGTGACGAGAAACGCAGTTTTCTTCCAGCCTCTTGCTGAAGAGTTGAGGTCATAAAGGGAGCGGCTGGGGACTTGCGATATGGCTTCTCGTCAAGATCTTTGACTATAAACTCTGATCCTTGAAGCGCTTCAATGATGGAGCTCGAAGATTCATGATCTAAAAGGACGGCTCCTTGTGTGATAGATTTTTCGTTTAGAGTTCCGGTCTCGATAAAGTCCTTTGAGCCAGCGATCCTTCTCCCAGCGAAAGTTACAAGACGAGCATTAAAGGACATTTGGTCCTTGGCGATTTGAGCCTCTATGTCGAAGTACTCTGCCGATTTAAAGCGAATGCGAGCTCTTTCTCGCTCCACAAGCACTCTGCAAGCCACGCTTTGTACCCTTCCTGCAGAGAGTCTAGGAAGGATCTTGCGCCAAAGTACTGGAGATACCTCATAGCCGTATAGTCGATCTAGAATCCTTCTGGTTTCTTGTGCATCCACCAATCTTCTATCAAGGTCTCTTGGAGATTGAATCGCTTCTTGAATTGCCCGTTCGGTAATCTCATGGAATACCATTCTTTTGACTGGTACTTTCGGCGAGAGCACCTCTAGGAGATGCCAGGCGATCGACTCTCCTTCACGATCTTCGTCTGTGGCCAGATAGAGTTCTGTGGAGTCTTTCAGAAGGTTCTTTAACTTCTTGACCTGGTCCGTCTTCTCTTTTGACACGACGTACAACGGTTTGAACTCATGCTCAGTGTCCACGCCAAGTCGAGCCCATGGTTCCTTCTTTAGCTTAGGTGGTATCTCAGCAGCGTTTTTTGGCAGGTCTCTGATGTGTCCGATCGATGATTCAACGGTAAAAGTTGGTCCGAGAAACTTCGATATCGTTCTGGCCTTTGCCGGAGACTCTACGATAACTAGAGGTTTAGTCACTGCCACCAATTCCTATTGACGGAGATGTAACCGTCACAAAATACTTCTTCATCTCGTTACTCTATCTCTTAGTCGAGAGAAATTGGCTAGTCGTCGTCAGCGTCGTCAAGAAACTCATAGGTTGGATTGATTATAGCAAGATGCCCACCTACATCCCCTACTGTCCCTTCAGCTGCAAGACGTCGACCTGTGGATAGCCCAGGAATCTCTGATCTTCCAAGAAAGACTAGCTGGATTCCGCCAGTCGAGTCTTCAAGCCGGACGTTAACAGAGGGTGAACCAGATGTTGAGCTCACTCTAGTTCTGACTACTCTTCCAGCTACCTTTGCTTTTTTGCGGTAGATTGCATCATGAATTGCGGATGTGCCCGCAACCTCTCCTTTGAGTTGAGAGGAGTTCTCACCCAAAAGCGAGTCCTCGTCGGCGGCTAGCTTCTGCGCTTCCCGTTTCTCTTCTGCAATAACGGTAACCTTTCTCTTAGAAAGTTTGGGCAGTATGTAAGGAACGGTGGTAGCCGTAGCGTGCGGTATCTGACCAATTGCATCAGCTATTGTCTCTGCGGTGTGATCGTGTAGTACGCGTGAGAAGATGGAGCGGTAGATGCGTCTAGGAAGTATTACAGAGACCTCTGACTCACGATCGTCTTGAGCCTCTAAGACTAGCTCTACAGATTTTTTTGCTAACCGTCTATCTTCACACTCGACTATCTCTAACTCGATCTGCCCGAGACCCTTTTCCTGCCACTCTGAGGCGAGTTGACGTGCCTGCTGATTGTCGATTAACATGTGCACTGCGCGAAGTTGATCAGGCATTAGATTACGGGCGTATTTGAGAGCCTTGATAGTTGCTAAGTCTACCTTGTCGACGAAGACCAAAACCTTATGCCGTTTGAGTACCGGTTCTTTAACTGCCAGCGACAGATCTTTTTCGAGCAGTTGGGACTCCATACTGTACTCCTTGTGGAGGTGTAAAAAGGTTAAAATTAAAGCCGGCATAAGTATGACGATCGTCCATGCGCCTTCACGAAATTTGGTGACGATGAATATGAGGTCGACTAGAAACGACAACGCAGCCGAACCCCCATTCACGGTAGCCCGCCAACGCCATCCCGGCTGCTTCAAAGTAATGTGGTGCTTTACCATCCCGGCGCCAGCAAGGGTAAAGCCGGTGAAGACGCCTATGGCATAGAGAGCGATAAGCGCCGTCACCTGGGCTCTGGTGACAACTAAAAGTACGATCGAAACCGCGGCTAAGACGAGAATCCCGTATGAAAAAACCAAGCGATGGCCACGTTTTGTAAACTGCTTCGGCAAGAACGAGTCCTTTGCAGCGAAAGATGCAAGGAACGGAAATCCGGTGAATGAGGTGTTAGCAGCTAATACTAGGATCGCCGCAGTGGAGGCTTGCAAGAAGAAGTAGAGAAATCTTCCGAACGGTGAGACTCCAAAGACGTAGGTAGCTATCTGGGCAACGACCGTTGGCGATCCAGTCGTTCTCGGGATCGCGTGCGTTATTCCTGCTAGTAACGATACACCTGTGAACATAGTTCCAAGGATCAGGCTCATTGCTACTAAGGTGATGCGAGCGTTCCTTGGTTGGGGATCTCGAAACACCGAGACCCCGTTGGAGATAGCTTCCGTGCCGGTAAGAGCGGTTCCACCATTTGAGAATGCGTTTAGTACTAAGAACAAAGTGGCACCAAGCAGGAGACCCGAACCCGGATGTCCCACTGCGATGGCGTTTGGCTTGACCAAAGAGTGTGCGAAAAGGGCTCCTGTAAAGTACCGATAGAGACCGTAGACGATTAAGATTCCCATATTGAATATAAATAAAAAAGTCGGTACTGCAAATGACTTTCCAGCCTCCCTTATCCCTCTCAGGTTTCCAAAGGCGATCAAGATTACAAAGAACACGGCAAGTTCAACTGTGTAAGGGAGCAAAGAAGGTACGGCTGAGGTAAGGGCGTCGACCCCAGCAGCTATCGACACAGCTACAGTTAGCGTGTAATCGATTAGTAATGCTGCTACAGCGACCTGTGCGAAACGAGGTCCAAAGTTTTCTCGGGTTACAATATAGGCTCCCCCCGCTTTGGGGTAAGCTTTGATTACCTGGAGGTATGACGCAGTCACTGCCAGTAGAACAACCAGCACTCCAAGACTGATCGGAAGTACCAGACTAAATGCAGCCGCACCTACCACTGGAATCAAAACCGTTAGCATCGCTTCAGTGGCGTAGGCGGACGAGGACATTACGTCAGAAGATAGGACTGCCAGTGCGATCGACTTTGGGAGTCGCTCGGACTTTAGTTGTTCATTAACAAGAGGCGGTCCTAGCAGCTTATTTTTTATACGATATCCAAACCTCTCGGGTATGTAGTACGAGCTTCCTGGAGGCAGCGCTCCAGGAGACCTCGTAGACGCCGATGAGTTCTGGTATCGAGTCGTGGGTAGGCCGACTTTGGAGTCGTTGGGTGTCGCCGCGGGTGAGGAATTGGGTTCGGTCATGGTCTCCGTGTAATTCGGTTCTCTGTCGTGATCATTCTATGTTAGAGTACCGTAGAATCAAAACTGGTGGTCTTAGGAAGATAAAGGCTTGTAAATCTGGATGATTTGACTACGGTAATTACATACCCAGACACTAGATAGTCAGAGTAGCAAGGGTAGAGAATTTACATCTTTTAACTTTCAGTTTCCAGTGTGTGAAAGGGAGTAGCTGGTATGGAACCGGTACATGTGATTGTAGTCGGTTGTGGACGCGTTGGATCGGAGCTCGCCTCGAGGCTGAGCGCACAAGGCCACGACACCACGATTATCGATAGAGACCGTAGAGCGTTTCGCAGACTCCCACCTAATTGGGAGGGTAAGTCGGTTCTGGGTTTCGGATTCGATCGAGATACCTTGGAAGAAGCTGGGATAATCTATGCACGAGCCGTAGCAGCGGTAACCTCTGGAGACAATACGAATATCCTTACAGCGCGCATCGCAAAGGAAACTTATTCTATCAAAGACGTAGTTGCTCGAATCTATGATCCTAAGCGAGCTGTGATATACCAAAAGCTTGGTATATCCACGGTAGCAACGGTGACCTGGACGACTGACCAGGCGATTCGTCGACTTTTCCCTGGTAAGTCTTACTCGGAGTGGACCGATCCGAGCGGCGAGATTTCTCTGGTCGAAGTTTTGATACCATCCTCGTTGTGCGGAAAGAAAATATCTCAACTTGAGAAACCAGGCCTGCTAAAGCCGATAAGTCTAAGGAGATCTACCAAGGTTAGTATTGTCGGGCCGGACACTTTGGGCCAAGATGGAGACGTGC
>JAKBGL010000105.1 GCA_021833085.1 Actinomycetes bacterium
TCCGCTGGTCGCGTCGAAAGCAGAGTGGCGTGAACAACGCCATCGAAGCTCCGCCCTTCAGGGCGGGTGGTGTCACGTTCGCTAAATATCTATTTAACTCATGTGAATGGTCCAATAGATCGTAGTCTATGACTTTGCTGAGCGGTCCATTGCAATGCCTTAGAGTTAGTCAAAATTCCCCAGAAGAGAAAGTACAACTGTCAGATATGTTTAGACGCGCTATCAACTTAAAGAAAAAGAGTTCGGATTTTCTACGCTAGACATTCGTCACAGTTATATATTCGCTCGATAATAACCCATATCCGCTTCGCCTTAAACCTCAAAGGACTCACTAACTCATGACGGTCAGAGCCTCTTCGATGAATTTTACTGTCATCTACAAATCGTCAGTATACTCGGGCAACCACGGCTCGAAACTAACTCCGCACTCCATAACTCCTGTGTTCGGGGGTCCATGCACACGCCTCGATGCTTTGTTTCAGATAGCGGTTGGCCGGCCCACTACCACCTCTTCGTAAACGGCTTCAAATCAAAGTAGGTGTTACGGTCATTAAATAAATACTGTCTCAGTAGCTACAGAAGCTCTCGTTCAGATTCAGCTAACTTTGATTTCAGTTGCAAAACTGCTTTTGTGTGGATCTGACATACGCGACTCTCAGTGACACCAAGCACGTCGCCGATCTCCGCTAGCGTAAGACCTTCGTAGTAGTAAAGCGTAAGAACAACCTTTTCACGATCTCCGAGTCTATTGATAGCCTGGGCTAGCATCTGTTTCGTCTCTTCACGTTCAAAGGAGTTGGTAGAACTAGCACGCTTATCCGCTATTGTATCCCCAAATGAGACCGCGCCATCACCCTTTTCTCCGTTGGATATGACCTCGTCAAAGGCTACAACACCTATAAACGAGATTCTCGAAAAGATCGTCTGAAGTTCTTTGTCGGTGATACCGAGTTCATCGGCGATCTCCTTGTCGGTCGGGGTTCGTAGAAGTTTAGCTTCTAACTTCTGATAAGCCTTTTCAACGATGCGAGCTTTGGCCCTTACCGACCGCGGCACCCAGTCAATAGCTCTCAACTCATCGATAATGGCTCCCTTGATTCGAGCTATCGCATAGGTCTCAAACTTGATCTTGCGCTCCAGATCAAACTTTTCGATTGCGTCGATCAGTCCGAACATCCCGTAACTTACCAAGTCTGCCTGGTCGATGCTTTGCGGAAGCCCCACGGCTACACGGCCTGCAACAAACTTTACGAGCGGAGCATAGTGAATTAAAAGTCGATCTTTTGTAGATTTAGAGTTTGCGTCTTTGAACTCACTCCATAAGTCAAACAGCTCTTCCTGCGTTAGATCGTCCACTATATCACCCTAACCTCTTGGATGAGACTGTCGATGCACGTCAATCAGCCTCTCCTTAGATACGTGTGTGTAAATCTGGGTAGTAGATAGGCGACTGTGTCCTAAAAGCTCTTGAACGCTTCGTAGATCTGCACCACCGTCTAGAAGATGAGTTGCAAAACTATGCCTTAGACCGTGAGGACTCACTTTTGATCCAACTCTCTCTAAGATTCGCCTCACCTCTCTCTGATCAAGCTTAAGACCGCGACTAGAGGTAAACAGATACTCTTGCTCATGACCAGTGATCTCCACGTTAAACTTCCCCACAACACACGACGGCAACATCTTTCTATCGGACACAAAATAATCTTCTAAAGAAACTAATGCCTTTTGGCCGAAAATTACCGTTCGACTCTTTCCGCCTTTGGAACCCCGAATGATCGCCGTTAAACTGTTAAAGTTCACGTCGCTAATCAATAGATTACACAGTTCAGAAACTCTTATGCCCGTTGCATATAGAAACTCCACAACTGCACAGTCACGTTCTTTGTGAATCCCGCCATAACCTCCGGTACTTACCCTGTCGATCAGATCTGCTACCTCTTGAGTCTTTAAATACTTCGGAAGGTGGGTCGGAACCTTGGAGTTTGCGAGTCCCAATGCAAGTGCTGGCCCCAAGTTGAAGCCCTTGGTCTCTAAAAAGCGAAGATACCTGCGACACGCTGAGGAACTCGACGAGATCTGAGATTTGGAAGCCCCACTACTTACAAGCTCCGACTGGAAAGAACGTATCTTTCTTGGAGTAATATCGCGAGGAGACCCACCGTCTCCATCCACCATAGATTCGACAAAGCGGCTCACCTCGTACATGTAACGTCTCTTGGTATTGTCAGCAAGAGATCTCAAAGAACCTCGAAACTCTTCAAGGTAGAAGTTGGCAACTGCATCTTCTCTACTTGAAATTATGACCTCCTCTCCTCATCACGCCTCGGTTCGAATGTGAAGGTGCTTGATCCCATTGATAAAGTTGGATCGAAGTCGATCAGGTTCGCCGACCACCTCGTAGTTTGGAATCTGATTCATCACCTCCGTAAATAATGCTCCTAACTCTCTTCTAGCTAAATGTGCACCCAAACAGAAGTGTGGACCGTATCCTCCGAACCCGAGATGACGATTATCCACTCTATTAACTCTAAATGCGTACGGATCTTCGAAGATATCTTCATCTCTATTGGCAGATCCATAGAGCAACAGTACTTTTTCACCTTCACTCAAACGAACTCCAAGCGTTGTAGTCGGCTTCGTTGTCGTACGTCTCATAAAAATCACCGGAGAGGACCACCTAACGATCTCTTCAACGGCAAAAGGTAGGAGTTCATTTAGATTTGATCGTAGTAGTTGCCTCTGATCTGGATTCTCATTAAGAGCCACCATTCCCCATGAGATTGCGTTCCGGGTCGTCTCGTTTCCTGCGACCACAAGCAGTATAAAAAAAGACGCAAGTTCAGAGGCCGAAAGTACCTCACCGTCAACCGAAGCGTTTACAAGTGCAGAGGTAACGTCATCTAGTGGCGATCCGATACGATCCTCTCCTATTTCCTCCATCAAAGAAACGAGGTCAATCGCCGCTTTTAATATTGCCTCGTCTATATCAGTCTCTGGGCTCACATACTCTGGGTCCAAAGCGCCCAATATCGTATTCGATCGTTCCAAAACAAAGTGAGCTTTCTCATTAGGCACGCCCATCATCTCACATATGATGCGAAGTGGTAGCTCCGCTGCGACTTTCGATACAAAATCCACCTCTTTATTGTTTGAGGCCTCCCCTACAAGGTCATGTGCGAGAGTTTCTATCCGATCCTCGATATGCGCCAAGCGCTTTGGGGTAAATGCTCGAGATACGACCCTCCTAAGGCGCCCGTGCCTGGGGTCATCGGTGCTTATCATTGATCCAAAGAACTCAATGAACTCCTGCGGTAGATCCGGAATAGACACCGCTCCCTTAGCAGAAGAAAACACCTTAGGATCACGAGATACTGCCATCACGTCGGCGTGCCGAGTTACGACCCAAAATCCTCCTTCGTCTTCGCTGAGTAACATCCACGCAGGATCATCAAAGTGCGCAACTGGGTTTGTCTTTCTAAGGGTCTCAAGAGCTCCTTCTCGAACTGAAAGGGGCAGTAGCCAAAAGTCTAAAGACGAAAGGTCGATCTCCTCTAAAGTCAAGGATCGATCTACGTTTAACAACTAAGCACTCCTATCTCCTAAAGATCGGTTCGCTCATTCACATATCCACTTTGCCAATCTACCACAAACCTTACAAAGAAAACCTTCGCACTAATATCAGCGACTCATTGACGTTCAGGTCGTATCCTTGGGCCCTTGTAGACAGCCTCCCTACCATAGCGTCGCCTTACCTCAAATACAGTCTCCTCAAGGTCTTTGTATCTATCTCTGTCAGTTGTCTCATCGAGTAAGAAAAGCTGATGAGCGTGCACCCGTGGAAGCAACCCTGAGACCGAGAGGCCGGCAAGTCTAATCGGACCCTTCATTTGGAGTCGGTCGTACATATCTAGAACTTGATCGCTTAGGTCCCTGCTCGTGACGAGAATCTGACCAGTCGTTCTCGAGTGCGTCGAGGTGGTGAAGTCAGCATACTTCAGTTTGAGTGTCACAGTTTTGGCCGCAAGATTTGAACGAAACAATCCTTCAGCGACTTCGACACAGAGATCTTGTAGGTGGGCCCGAACCTTTTTAACGTCGCCTACATCTTGATCAAACGTTGTCTCATGCCCCAGCGACTTCTTCCTACGTGAAACGTCAACCTCTCTTAGGTCATTACCCTTTCCACAGTCCAACAGAAACTCCGTTGATTTGCCGAAGATCTTTTCAATCGTCGACCGAGGAATTCTTTCGAGATCAGAGACCTTTACAACCCCGATCGACGCTAGTTTGGACTCTGACTTCGGTCCTATACCTGGCAAGTAAGAGACAGGTAGTGTAGCTAAAAACTTCCTTTCCTCCGTTGGTTGGACAATCAAGACTCCAGTACCATAGCTAACCTGGTCTCTCGACACCTTAGGTTTTGCAAGTTGAGAAGCGATCTTGGCGACGGTCTTAGAACTCCCTACTCCAATCGAGCAGGTAAGGGACGTCTCATCCAAAATCCGTTCTCTGATATATTTTACCGCTTCAGAGGGAGCACCAAGGGTGAGAGAGGTTCCCGAAAGGTCAAGAAAGGCTTCATCAACTGAGATCATCTCAACATATGGAGTAACCGACTCAAGGACGAGGCGGAACCGCTTAGAGAGGTCCGAGTAGTAATGGTGATTAGCTGCTAGATAGACTGCTGACGGACATAGTTTCTTTGCTGTTTCGACAGGCATAGCCGATCGAATACCAAAGCGCCGCGCTTCATAGTTTGGACTTAAAACGACTCCTCTTGGACTCGAACCCGCAACAACCACTGGCTTGCCGACTAAAGATGTGTTTCGAACAATCTCCGCCGATGCAAAAAAACAATCTATGTCTACATGCGCAATCACCCTTGGCAAGTTAGCCATAACTAGAAGTATACAGATCTAGGACCTATGGAAATTACCGCACAAAAGGAACCAAATGGCTACCTTTCACGCAAAGCTGACTAGTATCTTTTGCTCACG
>JAKBGL010000106.1 GCA_021833085.1 Actinomycetes bacterium
CGCTCTGAGTATGAAGATGGAAACGTACAAGCGGTTCTTGATGGAAACTTGAAGCGCTTCGTTCTCGAGTATCTAAAGTGGCGAAGGTCCCAACTTAACTAAAATGAGTGAACCAGTTGTGGTATATTGGTAGATTGATAAGAGGTTCATAACAGTCCTATGACTTTTCTTGTGTAAATGAAGTGCTCAGATGGTCAAAAGACGAGGAGGGAACGCATACGTGATCCGACTAGAAAACGTGTACAAGTCTTATTCTGCAGGTCAGTACGCCCTAAAAGGGGTATCTTTGGAGATTGAGCGGGGCGAGTTCGTTTTTTTGATCGGACCGTCGGGTTCTGGCAAGTCAACCATGCTGAGACTGCTTCTCAGAGAAGACGTGGCCGATCAAGGTAGCGTCTGGGTCGCAGGGAAGGATCTATCCAAGATTCCGTCTTGGAAGGTACCGTACTTTAGAAGAAATATTGGGTCGATCTTTCAAGACTTTCGCCTATTGCCTAACAAGTCGGCCTATGAGAATGTGGCGTTTGCCCTTGAAGTGATCGGAAAGTCTCGAAAGACCTCGGAGAAACAGGTTCCACAGATACTTGAGCTTGTGGGTCTCGCTGATAAAATGCACAGACTTCCGAACGAACTCTCTGGCGGAGAACAACAAAGAGTTGCGATAGCCCGGGCCTTTGTAAATAGGCCGTTGATCCTACTTGCAGACGAGCCGACGGGAAACTTGGACCCTGATACGGCCTGGGGGGTAATGAGACTCCTAGAAAGAATCAATCGTACTGGTACGGCTGTGGTTATGGCTACTCATGACGTTGGTATCGTGGATCAAATGCGCCGGCGTGTAGTTGAGATTGATTCGGGAGCTATAGCGAGAGACCAGATTCGCGGCGTCTACGGACTGGGTGTCCACCAGTAGAAACAGCCTTTAGGCTGTAGTAACGAAGTAGTACCGTCATGAGTCGGTCGTCGATTTAGTTCTTTAGGAGTGGATCTTTGGGTCTTTCAGTAGAGTATGTGGTTCGAGAGACAGCGGGTAATCTATGGCGCAACCGCTTGATGTCTTTGGCAGCGATGTTGACGATAGCAGTATCTCTAGCGTTAGTTGGGTCGGCTTTGTTACTAAAACAAGGGGTGGCTACATCTACACAAGCCTGGAAGGGCGGAGTGCAACTCCTTATCTTTATGCAACCAAATGCCTCGAACTCTCAAAGCAAGGCTGTTGTAACACAACTGGCTACTCTGCCTTCGGTTCAAAGGTACTCATACGTTGATAAAGCAGTTTCTTACCAGGAGTTTCGGCGGTTGTTTGCTAACCAACCTGATCTCTTGAACTCTGTGTCGGAGTCGCAGATACCTCCGTCTTATCGAGTTGTGCTTAAGAACCCTTCAGAGGCTCCTTCCATCGGTCAGATCTTTAACGGTCAACCAGGTGTGAAAGCCGTTGACTATAATTTCGCTGCTATTCAGACGTTAGAAAAGGTTTCCTCGATAGCTCAAGGCGTGATTTTAGGCCTTGCGGTAATCCTGCTTCTATCAGCTACGGTCCTGATATTAAATGTAATTCGGGTGGCGATTTTCTCTCGAAGGAGGGAGGTTACTGTAATGAAGCTTGTAGGGGCTACAAACTGGTTTATAAGGATCCCATTCATGCTCGAAGGATTCACTCAAGGTTTTGTAGGAGCTTTGATAGCCGGTGCCGCAGTACTTGGGATCAGAGCACTATTTAACTACTTAATCCAACGTTTCCAAGTCCACCTGCTTAGTGGCTTTGTACTTACGTCTCACGATGTATTGATGACAGAACTAGTGGTTTTTGCAGTTGGGGTAGTCGTTGGAACCACAGGTTCTGCCCTAGCTGTTCGACGCTATCTTGACGTCTAACTGTTTGGACCGTTACCTTTAGTCCACTGTGCTACCTGTGGCTAAAGTGATACTTTTGTAGGCTTGACTTGCAGTGGGAAGGGTAGTTTGTATTCGTGGCACTTTTACCGATAAGAACTTATGGAGATCCGGTGCTTCGTTCTAGAGCGAAGGTGATAGAGGATATAGATGGAAAATTAGCCGCTTTAGTCGAGGATATGATTGAGACTATGTACGACGCTCCCGGGGTAGGGTTGGCGGCCCCGCAGGTAGGTATAGATAGACGACTCTTCGTCTACGACATAGGCGATGGTCCAAAGGTACTAGTCAATCCAGAGATAAAAGAGAGTTCAGGCGAATGGGTATACGAAGAAGGATGTCTATCGGTTCCTGGACTTTGGTGGCCAATTACAAGACCTAAGGACGTCTTAATCGTTGGGATAGACCTCGAAGGAAATGATGTTGAGCTAGAAGGTACTGAACTACTAGGCAGGGTATTCCAGCACGAGTTTGATCACTTGGAAGGTGTTCTGCTTGTAGAGCGGTTAGACGAGGACCAGAGAAAGAAAGCGATGAAGATAATTCGAAGTGAGGTTGTCAAAGGCGGGGGTTCTATGATGCGTCTTCCTAAGGAGGAAGAGTAAGACCTTGAGCACAGGGGTAAAGGATTCGAAGCGAGTCGCATTTTTTGGGACCCCTGAGCTGTCTGCAACCTATCTAAACGCACTTATCGATAACGGATTTAATGTCGTGTGTGTCGTTACTCGACCACCTAAACGTCGCGGCCGTGGCTCATCTATGTCACCGTCCCCCGTTGAAGATGTCGCTCGCCAAAGCGGCATTGAGGTGCTTTACTCCTTTGATGAGTTGGATGTCCACAGTTACGACCTCGGCTTGGTTGTTGCATATGGACGGATTATTCCTAAAGAAGTTCTCAATCGAACGCCGCTTGTAAACGTCCACTACTCTTTGTTGCCCAAGTTCCGAGGCGCAGCACCGATGCAGTGGGCTATTCTTTCGGGAGACCAAAGAAGTGGTGTCACTCTAATGCGGATTCGCGAAACGATGGACGGGGGAGAGATCTACGACCAATTTGAGGTGGATATAACTGGCATGTATCTCTCCGATCTCTCTGATGCTCTTACAGGCTTGGGTGTAGAGATGGTGCTGAGGTGGTTTTCAAAGAGTGATGAATGGGTTTCTAGCGGAGTCGCTCAAGTCGGAGAGGTTACATACGCTCCTAAGCTTGAGAAGGAGATCTTTCATATAAAGTGGGACCAACCAGTAGCCGAGGTAGAGCGGGTTGTACGGTTAGAACGTGCCTTTACACATCTAAATGGTCGGCGTGTGATGATTCTAAGAGGAAGAACTTTTGAGTCAAACCTTGTGGCATCGCTTCGACCCGGATGTGTGGTTCGAGACCCAACCTCACCTTACATAGTTTGCAGCCGAGGGGGACTTATCCCAGAAACCGTAAAGCCAGAAGGATCTAAAGAGATGAGTTTTGAAGCATTTTTGCTGGGTAATCGTGATCTAAATCTCTGCTTTGGATAAGCTTGGCCTAGACTAGTACAGATATTTTGCGTTGAACGTTCAAGGTATTGATCGTGATGAAGTAGAAATGGGATAGTTGGGTTTTCTTTCGAGCGGGTAACTTTGTGAGTAACCTGCTTTGAAATGGTGATATAACAATACGGTGAATTGGTATTCGAGTTAGTATTTGCTTTATAAAGGCAACTTGATCTAGCTTTGATGAGGTACATTTAGCTTGAGGGGGCTCATTGACACAGATGCAAAATCCTGCAACCTCTGTGACTTTTAGAAGTCATGAAGGTGTTGCAGAGAGTTCCCGTCCAGCAGCTGGCGGCCGTCATGTCGGCGCCCGGGGCTCGGAACGGTGGGTAAAGGTATTAGATCAGACGCGTTGTATTGGATGCCATGCGTGTACGACAGCTTGCAAGAGTGAGAACGAAGTTCCGCTAGGCGTTACTCGCACCTACGTGAAGTCAGTGGATGTCGGCGCCTATCCCAACGTTCGTAGAGCGTTCCAAGTGACACGGTGCAACCAGTGTGAGAATCCTCCGTGCGTAAGTGCGTGTCCCACTGGAGCGATGTACCAGCGAGCCGATGGCATTGTGGACTTTGACAAGAAGATATGTATTGGATGTAAGGCTTGCATGGCTGCGTGCCCTTACGATGCGATCTTTATAAACCCAGAGGATCACTCTGCAGAGAAGTGCAACTTCTGTGCTCATCGTATCGAAGTGGGTCTAGAGCCGGCTTGTGTTGTTGTATGTCCAACAGAGGCGATTTTTATAGGAAATATCAAAGATCCGAACTCTAGAGTCGCCAAGGTTGTTCAGCGAGAACATGTATCTGTCAGAAAGGGTGAGAAGCACACTCGCCCCGCCCTTTACTACAAGGGTGCTCATGCAGCAACTCTAGATCCAATTGCGGCGGCTAGACCTAGCGGTGGTACCTTTATGTGGTCAGAGATGACTGAATCACCAAAGACCGTTAACTCTGGACATCCAGAAAAGGGGCACCACAACTCGTCGGCGGCGGCAAAGCTGTCATATGATATCTCCCACAGTGTTCCATGGGGCTGGAAGGTGAGCCTCTACACCTGGACCAAAGGTGTAGCGGCTGGGTTTTACCCCTTCATACTGCTGTTGAGTTACTTTGCGAAACTATCGTTTGCATCGGAGTTGACGAGAGTGATCGGACCTCTTGTGTCTCTTGCGTTTTTGGGGATAACTGGTGTCCTCTTGATAGTAGACCTGAAACACCCTGAAAGGTTCTACCTACTTTTTACTCACCCCCAATGGAAGAGTTGGCTGGTTAGAGGTGGTATTATTATTACTATCTATGGTGCAACCTTGCTCGGAAGTTTCGCGCTCGGTGTTACCGGGAACTCCTCAGATATTAAGTATCTTGCACCGCTTACCTTGATATTTGGTGCTTTGACGGCTTTGT
The DNA here is from genome assembly GCA_021833085.1 of Actinomycetes bacterium. The sequence goes on from JAKBGL010000106.1 coordinate 4,834, forward strand.
ACACGGCGTTTTTGTTTGCTCAGTCCAAAGCGAGAGACCTCTGGCAGTCTCCACTGCTAGGTCCGATTCTGTTAGTTCAAGCGACTTTGATCGGCTCGGGGTTGACTGCATTGCTACATCAGTACTTAGGTGCAGAGAGCTACCGATTTGCATCTGAT
>JAKBGL010000107.1 GCA_021833085.1 Actinomycetes bacterium
CCAGAAGACTACTAACAAGCCTGTGGATGGATCGAGTGGCAAAAAGTTGAGTATTCGTAGCAAGCATGGCTTATTCGAGTATCTTAGGGTCACTTTACTGAACGCGTTAGAACACGTTGGCTGGCCCGTATTTTGGGTGGTCTTAGCTCTCGTACTAATAATTCCCAGTGCTGCTTTTCTTGTCCTTGCCGTTTCTCCTCACCTGTTTGGTCAAGGCAGTGCTTGGTTTAGTCTGAGTAGCTTCTCTTCGGCTCTCTCCGGAGTTACGCTTCAAGGTATGCGTAACTCAGTTGTGGTTGGAGTTGTCGCAGCTATATTTGCGACGTTTGTGGGTTCGTTTTTGGGATTTGGACTACAGAGAACAAATATGAAGGGCAAAGCTGTGTTCTCTGTGGCGATATGGGGGATTTTACTTCTTCCAAGTTACATTATCGCCGTGGGCTGGCAGGTGCTTTTGGATCGCGGCGGAGTCTTGTCTTCGATTAACCTTTTCTCACCTAAACTTTTGAATCTATTTTTCGGACCGGTTGGCTATGCGTTAATTCTTGGGATAAAGGGCGTTCCATTTGCGTACTTTGCCGTGGCGGGCCCTATCTCATCGCTAGGAAGCAGTTACGAAGAGGCGATAAGAACGCATGGAGGTGGACGTATTGAAGTTCTGCGGACTCTCGGACCGGTGCTTTTGCCAGCGGTGTTCTCTGCTCTAGTAGTTGTTTTTGCCGAGTCTGTTGCGGACTTCGGTACTGCGGCTGTGATCGCCCCTAATGCTCACTTCCCCGTAGCAACCTACAATCTCTATGTGGCCCTGTCATCCTACCCTGCTAATTTTTCAGAGGCCGCTGTGATTGGGTGGATGTTAGTAACTGTGGTTGGAGTTGCTCTCGCCGTGCAACACCATTTTACGAAGCGGCGAAGATTTGCTACTTTGGGCGGCAAAGCGACGGCTGCGAGAATCAAGCAAGTCGGCTTTTGGGGACAGTCGGCGATCCTTGTCGGGTTCTTTGCTTTCTTTGCGATTGCTCTAGGAGTACCGACTCTTGGTGCGCTGTCTTCATCGATGCTCAAACCGTTGAGTTCGATGTCGTTAGGAAATCTGTCCTTTTTTGCCTATCGAGGTATCTTTAGCGTAACGGGTTTTGGTTCGTCGTTAGTATTTTCATTCAAGATGGCCGTGCTGAACGCTACGTTGGCAGTGGTATTGGCTGCGATCGTAGCGCGAAGGTTAACGTCAAGTAAGGTCGGTCTAATTGGGAAGCTTTTAGATGTGACCGTAATCATAGCAATTGCGCTCCCGGGGCTAGTACTTGCTGCAGGCTATATTTTTGCCTATAACTTGCCCATCCTTCAATCTATCGGGTTACATCTGTACGGCACAGTTACCGTGTTGGCTATGGCGTACCTTGCTGGTGCTCTTCCGTCTTCAAGTCGAGTTCTACTTGGGCCGATGGCGCAGATTCAAGGTTCTCTTCTTGAAGCTGCTCGAGTCAATGGTTCTAGAGCGTTCGTTTCATGGAGAAAGGCAGTATTGCCCCTTTTGGCTCCTAGTCTGCTTTGGGCCTGGTTGTTAACGTTTGCAGGCACGTTTTTGGAGCTTCCAGCCTCTGAGCTACTTGCTCCTCCAGGAGTTACGCCAGTCTCTGTGGCTATCGTTCAGATCTTGAATAAGTCAAATCTTTATCAAGGTACAGCACTTTCTATCGTTGCTCTCTTGATTGATCTAGGGATGATCGTACTAGTAATGATGGTGTTTAAAGTTCTCGCTCCTAAGGGGTGGAGAAGAGTCGGTGGTCGGGTTATCTAAAGGGGAGTAGTTTGTCGGAGTTCGATGGGGCACCAAGTATTAAAGTTACTTCGGTATCGAAGGTCTATCCTGGAGGGAAGAAGGCTCTTACTGACGTTTCGTTTGAGGTAGAGTCAGGATCTTTTGTAGTCTTGCTTGGCCCCTCTGGAAGTGGAAAGTCAACCTTAATCCGTTGTATTGCTGGTCTTGAGAGAGTGAGCGAAGGAAAGATACAGTTTGACTCCAAGACTGTTAGCTCGAAGGATCTCCACATAAAAAGTGAAGAACGCGAACTGTCTATGGTTTTTCAGGACTATGCGCTTTGGCCGCATATGACCGCACTCGACAACGTTGCCTTTGCTCTTAGGCGTAGGTCACTCCCGAAGTCACAAAGAAAGACCTTAGCTACTTCAATGTTAGATCGAATGGGTCTTATGCATCTGGCGGATCGGTACCCGCAGGAGCTCTCTGGGGGTGAACAGCAAAGAGTAGCACTTGCTAGGGCATTGGTTGCTCGACCAGGCCTTATGTTATTTGATGAACCACTGTCGAACCTTGATGCTGATCTTAGGGAGAGATTGAGAGTGGAGATCTCGACTTTGACACGCGAGGTCGGTGCTACTGCTTTATATATTACTCATGACCAGTCAGAGGCGTTTGCGCTAGCGGACTATGTGGGAGTTTTGGATCGTGGAAGGCTAGTGCAGTTGGATAGACCTGAGGAACTCTATGCGAAACCAAAAACTCCTTTTGTGGCGCGTTTTACAGGGTTGGCTGGAGACCTGCCGGCCGTTGTAGACTCTGTCGATCTGTCTCGTCACGTGGTCTCGACGCTGGACGGATGTGCTTGGTTGTCGGCATCCTCAAACGTTACGTTACAAAAAGGCGAAAAAGTGAGAATGCTCATACGGGCGGCTGCAGTTAAGATGGCTGCACTTGCGGTATCTGGAGTCAATCCGCAAAGAGGAACTCTCTCTGGAACAGTTAGTGACGTAGCTTTTCGGGGGATAGGGTACGAGCATGTAGTAGAGGTCTCTGATGGATATAGGCTCTCGGGGATCTTTAGCGACCTGAGACACAGTCGAGGAACTGGTGTTTTGTTGTCCTTTGATCCAGAGGGCTGTATCTTGTTTCCTGAAAAAAGTGAGGGAGCTTCTTCAGTTACACTTGATAATAAGAGTCTTAAGACGGATGAGACGCGTCTTGAGGTTTCGCCTAGTCTTCCTTGACGTCTATAGTTAGGGTTGATCTGTTTTATGTATTTACTCACCTATCAACCCTCTGACGTTCTCTTAGGCGTTTTTGCTTAGGACTTTGGTCGGCTAATTTATTGTTGGGGTCGTCGATCTGATAGCCTCTCCATCTTTGCCCTGCTGATCTTTTATACTCCAAAGCCACAATGAATATAGACTGAGCGTCTCTTTCACTGTCAGAAGTCTTTGGTAAAACTCATCTATTTACCCCTCTAGGTGAGTAGAACACTAGGACTAGAAACTTAGATGAAAGACGACGCTATGACTCAAGAGTTTAAGGTTAGAGAAAAGGGCATCGGAGGCGTTCCTTTAGTTGTAGTGTTGCGTGGTCTGCTACTTAGTTTGGGACTCTTGGCTCTTCTCGGTTCCTCTTTTATTCACCTCAAGCTCTTCTTGAGTGGCTATAGAAGTATCTTCGTGATCGGATACATGTTTTTAGGGCAGTCCGTAGTTGGGTTGGCACTTGTGCTCGTTTTGGTGCTTAGGAGGAGAATGCTGTGGCTTGTTCTTTCGGCAACGTTTCTCGTAGGCACAGCAGCAGCGCTGTTGATTTCCATAAATTTTGGACTGTTTGGATTCAAAGATAGCCTTAGTGCTCCTTATGCACAGGCCTCGTTTTTTGTCGAGATTGTTGGAGGTATCGCTCTAGCTGTAGCATCTTGGCTGTATCGATCGAAGACCACTACACTTTATTGAATCTGTAGGGATCTGCTCCTATAAGATTTCGAAGCTGGACTTTGTCAGATTGCTCGAGCCTTTCTTAGCCACTTAATTCCTAGGTAGACCAAGATTCAAAGTGGTTCGTGCAGCGGAGACGAGATCTTTAGACTGGCACACCTAAGATCTAACTTTCGAGCCGCTTTGGGCCGTTGGAGCATAGATATCCCTGGTCAAACATGGCATATAACCTTGCATCCATAACTAGGCTGGCGATCCAGAGATTGGTTTGGACGACGTGAGTTCGGTCTCGTCCGGATTTAGTTAAGTTGCTTATCTGAATGAGTGATGGCCAGCACTCAACATCGCTACCAACGGATACAGATCCGTAAAGTTGAAACGGTGAGGAGATGAAACTTTGCTTGCTATAGCTTCTTGCTCTAATGTTGCACCTTCTGAACTCGTCCAACGTTTTCAGGGTCGATCGATCCTTCGTGTTTGATAAATAGTCAAGCATCGTGGTTGAACTAGGGTGACCCCTAGATAGCGTTGATTCCACTAATTTAATTTGTTGGCGACTAAAAGCGGTTGTTCGTGTTGTCGCTTGTATCTTTGATCTCCGCAGCCAAGAGTCGGTGTAGATACTGTGTCTCAGCAGCAAGGGATAGTTTAGAGACGCTAAGGCGTTCATCTCCAGGTACCAAGCTGAGGCGGAGCAAAGTGTGTTGAGAAATGCAGCTGGATGTGAAAAAGCGAAGTTGAAAGCTAACAAAATCCTCTTTGAACCTTCGATGCCATGTTTTGTCTCGGAAAGCAGGTTAACTGCTAGTTGATCCCGAGTTGCCGGATGAGATACTTGAATCGTTGTAAAAGGGAAGACGCTTGAGGGCACCCAGATTGAGTTATCACCAGTTTTGGGTTTGCAAGACGCACTGAAATCAACAGCTATGATCTTCGGTATCAAGTTGCTCAAAGGTTGTACCCGTCTGAGTCGATTGCCTAGTCCACAATATAGAAGAGGTCTTCACTAATGACAGACAATAGAACGTTTATCTCCCCACGGGAACTTCAGCGACTTGTGGCTCAACGAGACCGGAGTGTGGCAGTGATCGACGTGAGTTGGCTTTTGGGAAGAGATGTAGGCAAAGCGTACTATGAACGTGCACACCTGCCAAACGCTAAGTTTATTGAGTTTGAGAAGGTTCTATCTGATTTACCAGGAGGAAAGGGTCGCCACCCCCTGCCTCAGGCTAAAGATGTTGAGGAGGCTTTATCCGAAGTTGGAGTTAATTCA
>JAKBGL010000108.1 GCA_021833085.1 Actinomycetes bacterium
TCTTGAAGACGAACTCTAACATCGCGGGGAAGAAATGTCCACGACTCCACCTCTTCGTCGGTTGCGGACATCACCTTCGACACCGAACCAACCTTGGCAAGAAGTAGCGCTCTTCTCGTTTCGCCAAGCCCAGCAATATCGTCAAGGAAACTCTTCTTTACTGCTTTTGTTCTAAGCGTTTTATGAAACGTTATGGCAAAACGGTGAGCCTCATCTCTCAATAACTTCACAAGATAGAGCGCTTGTGAACTCCGAGGTAGCCGGACTGGATCGTCTTTTCCTGGAACAAAGATCTCCTCAAACTCCTTGGCTAATGACGCAAGTTCGACCTTATCTGTAAGTCCCAGTTCCTGCACAACACGCATAGCTACGTTCAGCTGTCCTTTTCCACCGTCCACTACAATCAAGTTGGGAGAATAAGCGAACCTCTTATTTCGATTTTCACTCGTCTCTTTTGAGTCTTCTCCGTTGGACCGTTCCACCTCTTGTCGGAGTCTTCTTTTCAAAACCTCCTCCATAGCTCCGTAGTCATCGTTCTTTGGAGACGAAACCTTAAATCTTCGATAGTCAGATCGCTTCAGTAGTCCATCTTCCATAACAACCATAGAGCCCACGTAGTTAGTACCTTGCAAGTGACTCATGTCATAACACTCGATACGAAGCGGCGCCTCCTTCATACCTAACGCGTCTTGAAGTTCAACCAACGCCTCAGAACGAGAGTTATGATCGGTCGCTCGTCGAAGTCTTGATCTTTCAAACTCTAACTTCGCATTAGCTTCCGCCATCTTCACCAAAGAAAGCTTTTGACCTCGTTTCGGTACCTTTAGTTCAACATTACCGATGCGTTTTCTAGCGAGCCACTGCACCAACACCTCTAGATCTTCTGGAAGTTGACTAACGAAGATCACAGCAGGAACTTCAGACACTACGTCCTCATAGAATGCCTCCAAAAGCTTTGCAACCACAAGAGGTCCTTCTAGGTTTTCAACCTTGTCCAAGGCGACGCTCGCACGACCAACTACCTTCCCCTTTCGCACAAGAATAAGCTGGCCAAAGCTTTCAAGTTCGTCGTCAAAGTATCCCAAAAGATCAAAGTTGTCAGTTTGGGAGGATACAATCTCTTGCTTTGCAACTGCAGTCCGCAAAGACCCGAGCCGATCTCTAATTCTCGCTGCTAGCTCAAACTCTAAACTCTCTGCTGCCCTTGTCATATCGCTCTCTAAACGTTTTACGATCCATTCAGAGTCGCCTTTGAGGACTCTCGCTAGTCCATCTACTGTCTCTAAATAAACGTCCCTGTCAATCGCTCCTATGCAGGGACCCAAACACCGATCAATGTGGTACAGCAAGCAAGGTTTCCCTATACGCTCTTGACGTGAAAACTTAGCATTCGAGCAGCTACGAAGGGGAAAGGTCTTGATCAAAAGATCCAACGTCTCACGAATCGCTCCTGCTTGTGGATACGGCCCAAAGTACTTATCCTTTCGGCGAATTGCTCCGCGAGTCACCATTACTCTTGGCCATGCTTCAGACGTAGTCACGACTATATACGGATACGACTTATCGTCACGAAGCCGCACATTGTATCGCGGTCGATGTTCCTTGATCAGATTGTACTCAAGTATCAGCGCTTCGACCTCGCTCGCTACTTGTATCCACTCGATCGACGATGCTGACGCCAGCATCGCCTGAGTCTTAATTGGTAGCTGTGCTTCATTGTTAAAGTAGCTCGACACTCGAGACCTCAAAGACTTTGCCTTCCCGACGTAGATAACGCGAGAATTATGATCCCTAAAGATATAAGAGCCGGGTCCTTCCGGAATTGAGAAGGCTGCGGGTTTTTCAACTGTCAATCTTCATTACCTATCTTCCGGTGGAGTTAGCGCTTCAAGGCGTTTTTCAAGTAAGAGGAGGTATAGCCAAGAGCGCCCGTCGCCACCTCCTCCGGGGTTCCAACAGCTACCACCTCACCACCGAGGTCTCCTCCTTCTGGTCCAAGGTCAATGACCCAATCTGCAGTTTTAACTACGTCTAAGTTGTGTTCTATTACGATTACGGAGTTACCTTGGTCAACCAGGGAGTGAAGAACGAGCAAGAGTTTTCTCACATCTTCAAAGTGCAAGCCAGTCGTAGGTTCGTCTAACACATAGACCGTGTGTCCAGTTGGACGTTTGGCCAGCTCTGTAGCCAACTTCACTCTCTGTGCCTCGCCCCCAGAAAGCGTGGTTGCAGATTGACCAAGACGTAAGTATCCAAGGCCAACCTTGTTCAATGTCTCAAGGTATCGCGTTATCCCCGGTTGATTTGAGAAAAACTCAAGAGCATCACTAATTGCTAAAGATAGAACCTCCGAGATGCTCTTACCTTTCCATTGTACCTCTAAGGTGTCACGGTTATATCGAGCCCCCTTACACACCTCACACGTCACATAGACATCAGGCAAAAAGTTCATCTCAATCTTTAGCGTACCGTCGCCGTTACAAGCCTCACAACGTCCACCTTTTACGTTAAAGGAGAACCTGCCCGGCATATATCCACGAGCTCTCGCCTCCTGAGTCTGCGCGAATAACTTCCTCACATGATCGAAGACACCTGTGTACGTAGCAGGATTCGACCGTGGAGTACGACCAATTGGAGACTGGTCGATATCAACCACTTTATCCACTGCCTCTACGCCCACAACCTGCCTATGTCTTCCAGGAACATCTTTAGAGTTATAGACGTACGCCCTAAGAGATCTCAGCAAGATCTCGTTAACCAAAGTTGATTTACCCGATCCAGCTACACCCGTTACCGCGATAAATACCCCCAGAGGAAACGACACATCAATTCCCTTTAAATTATTCTCACGAGCTCCTTCCACACGTACGCACTGCTCGCCAATAGGTCGTCTGGACTTAGGTATCTCTACTCTCATCTCTCCAGATAGGTACTTTCCGGTTATAGAATCAGGGCTCTCAATTAGACCTTGGACCGAACCGGCGTAAACTACGTTGCCACCATGTTCCCCGGCCCCAGGTCCAATGTCGACAACGTAGTCAGCAGCTCGAATCGTTTCATCGTCGTGTTCTACTACGATAACCGTATTGCCTTGGTCCTTCAACTTCATCAACGTATCTATCAAACGACGGTTATCGCGTTGATGGAGGCCTATAGACGGCTCATCCAATACGTAAAGTACCCCCGCTAGACCAGAACCAATCTGAGATGCTAGTCTAATCCTTTGGGCTTCACCACCCGAAAGCGTCCTAGCCGATCGCGTGAGAGTCAGATAGCCAAGGCCCACGTCTTCTAAGAACTGAAGTCTTCCCGATATCTCCTTTACAACCTGACGAGCGATTGACCACTGTCTGTCACTCAAACTCAACGAGGCGATCTTTTTCAACTCTTCCGCAACCGATAGGGAGGTGAAGTCAAAGATAGAAAGTCCGTCCACTGTCACAGTGAGAGACTCTGGCTTTAAACGCGCTCCATTACAGCTTGGGCAAGAGACCTCGCGCATGTATCCTTCAACTTGGAGTCGAGTCGCTTCACTCTCTGCCTCTGCGTGGCGCCGGTGGAGGTAAGGTACTACGCCTTCATAGTTCATCGAGAAACTCCGCTTGCCGCCGTACCGAGATGAGTACGACACCACAACCGGAGCTTCAACGCCGTAGAGTAGGATTTTCCTATGCTTTTCAGAGAGCTTGGACCACGGTACATTCAATGGAATCCGATTCTCACTCGCAACGGCCTCAACCAACCTCTCAAAGTAAGAGGATCTTTGATTTGCCCACGGTGCAATTACACCTTGCAGGATCGATAAAGTAGGGTCAGGTATCACTAAGTCAGGATCGACCTCAAACTTGGTTCCGATTCCATCACAGGTTGGACAAGCGCCATAAGGGGTGTTGAATGAGAAGTTTCTCGGTTCAAACTTACCCAAAGAGATTCCGCAGACGTTACAAGCAAGATCCTCAGAGAACGCCATCACGGACTCGGTTGAACCTTCTTGGTTTAATACATGGATCTCAACGGATCCGCCTGACAGAGCCAAGGCAGTCTCGATCGAGTCTGTCACTCGTCGGCCTTGTCGCGCATTTACCACGAGCCTATCGACAACAACGGAGATGTCGTGTTGCTCGTACCTTGCTAATTGGATCTCCCTTCTGTCAGAAAGTTCGTACAGATCTCCATCCACAAGTACACGAGCGTATCCCTTTTTCGACAGTTCTTCCAGTAGCGCACTGTACTCTCCTTTTCTACCGCGTACGAGGGGAGCTACGACGAGAGCCTTTGTTCTTTCCTCAAGACCCAAGATTTGATCTACGATTTCTTGCGCCGTTTGTCGGAAAACCTCCAAGCCACAGTTCGTACAGTGGGGTATCCCTACCCGCGCATACAAAAGCCTCAGGTAGTCATAAACCTCTGTAACGGTTCCAACGGTCGATCGAGGGTTCTTCGAGGTCGACTTTTGATCTATTGAGATCGCTGGAGAGAGCCCGTCAATAAAGTCGACATCAGGCTTTTCCATTAAACCCAGAAACTGCCGAGCATACGCAGAGAGAGACTCCACGTAGCGTCGCTGGCCCTCCGCAAAGATGGTATCGAACGCAAGGGAGGACTTACCCGACCCAGAAAGGCCCGTAAAAACGGAAAGTTTATCTCTAGGTATCTCAATATCGATATTCTTAAGGTTATGTTCCCTCGCACCTTTGACTAATATTTTTTCAGGCAACTACCTTTGCTCCCACACTTATATCCATACCTTAATGTTTACCATTTGATCCTAGATGACTGTGTTAATCAGACGTCTCTCGTGCAACCAGACGTAGGAGCAGTTGCGTTTCCCAGGTTCAGCTCTCTTGAAGAGGTTACTGGCTCAGAAAAACTGGGTAAATGTGTTCACTTTGTAGGAACTGATGGACTCTTTGGGTACCACTTGGTATCCAAAGGACCTCTATCTTCCTATTACGTTGCTACCTCCCATCCTCCA
>JAKBGL010000109.1 GCA_021833085.1 Actinomycetes bacterium
GATCTGGCAAAGGAGTGTTAGACATCGTTTTGTAAGCCTTCCTCCGCTAACTTTTCCTGAATCAATGTAAGTTCAGCGTCTGTACCAATCGTTTGAAGAAGTGAAAACGCGGCGAGCGCGAGTTCTTTTTCGAAGTGTAAGCTCACGAGTTCTATTGCCGCTTTAAACATCTTTTCGTAGATGTTCGCTGTCTTCGGAGCTGCGGCTTCTCCCAAGTTTGTAATCAATGGCTCTCGTATGTTTCTCGCGAGCATCTGAGTCGCTTCCTTCGTGAGCGCTTTTACATTCTCGTGGTATGTTTTAGCGATCGAGAGTACTTCTATCAGTGGTAGCCCTTGATTTAGCAGCTCTAAGGCAGTGCGCGTAATGACTATATCTATATCACTAAAGAGTTCTTTATTCTTGCTTTTCGATGTTAGCACGCCGTCTCGAACCAAGGCCGATAAGATGGCACTAGGCACTCCAGTGAGTTGGGAGAGACATTCAAGGCTGTAGTTGCCCGAAAACGAACGGTTTGTACTCGACGTTGTAGTTATATTATTTCTATCAAGATAAGCGGCAATGGCTTTCAACGACCAACCTCTCTCTTGCAACGCTTTGATTTCAATTAATCTGTCGAGATGAACTTTTGAGTAAAGGACATGGCGTCCAAGTCGTGTTGTGGGAGGTAGTAGTCCGATGCTTTGGTAGTAACGGATAGTCTCGATGGCTACTCCGGTCTTTAAAGAGATCTCTGCGGGAAGTAGATGCGCAGATTCTCTCTGAACTAAAATATCACTCATATGTTAATAGTAATTACTTAAAAGGTTGTAGTAGAAACTCTCTGTATCAATAGTCCTTTGGAAGGTCGAATCCGCAGTATCTACACTTGGGGTAAGCCCGCGATGTTGGTCGTGAACAGTTAGGACATATGTTGGCCGTGACTTTACCTCTGAGAGTGCGCGTAAAGATTGACCAAATCATTCCTCCTATAGCTATGACGAAGAGGGCTTCTATACCATCACGGATTAAATTTTGGATCTGCACTTGATCTCCCGGGAAAGATACTAATCAGAATCTGTCAAGGCGTGCCGCCTTTATCAAGGCATTGGTTTTTGAGCTGTCCTCAGAGCGCGCTTTAGCTATGTAAAGTGCCTCATCACAGGATTTTAGAAGTTCGTCTAGTGGAGTCTCCGGTGTTGCTGTCGTAAAACCAGCCGATAGTGAAAGTGGAGAGCTCGCGTCGAAAAGTCGTTGGAGCACCGAATGTACTTCAGTGCTGGTTGAGTTTGGCATGACCAGTAGAAACTCGTCTCCTCCCCATCTTGCTAAGGTGTCGCAGGCACGGATCTCTTTTCGCCACACATTGGCGAGACGTTTTAAGGCACTGTCTCCTGCAATGTGTCCCTCGTTATCATTTAACTCTTTAAATCGATCTAGATCTATGAGCGCCAGGCCGAAAGTAGAGTTAAGCGGCCATATTCGATCTTCAACGTATCGGCGATTAGGTAGTCCTGTGAGCTGGTCTGTGTGCGACGCATCTGCCAGTCTTGTAACTAACCGCAAAGTGAAGACTGCAGTAACGATTGCGCTTCCTGATATAAAGAGCCAGTCTCCTAAGGGAGACGTGATGTCTGATCCTGTTCCAAAGGCTATTGCGGCTCCAATTAGTACTAAAATTAGATGTTGAAGTGCATGACGCGGAGGCATAAAACTGAATGCATATAGTACTATCCACGCGAAAAATACTGCAGCGAAGACGGCAGGATCTGTACGGTGCGAAGCGTACAAGACATATGAAACGAGTATCGTTCCTAAAGCGAGTTGCGTATGGAGCATCCAAACTTGGATGAAACGCCTAAGTAGAAGAGTTCCAACTCCAAGGCTAAGTACCAAGACAGATATCTCAGCATAAATCGGAAGGATATCTTGGTTGTAGATGGCCAAGACAATGGTCATTAAAGAGACGGTTGCTGCCCCAATTTCTAGTAAACTCAGCCAGATACTTGCTTCTTTGAGAGAGTCTTGCGGAAAGACGTTTGCGGCTAGATAGCGGCTCAGCATGGATTGTTTTTGCCAATTGATGGTCGATCCTCCAAAAGCACGTTTCTATAACCCAATGGCCCCGGTTGCTCTAAAGTGGGGTCCTAATAACTTCTTCGGCTGAGTTCGAGTTTGGACTTTAGCCTAGATTTGATCTCTAGAGGTTAATTATAACTACAAAAAGGACTTATTTGGATTTTTGGCACGATGAGGGTCATCTGTCAAAATACTGCCAGTGACGGTGCGGGTCCGGGAAGTTATGACTGTGGTGGCAATGTCAGTAATTAGTACTACTCTCAATACAGAATTTAGTGCTTGCAGTCGGCCTAAGTTCATCTATTCAAATATCGCAGGTTTCGAGGCGCGTCTTTTCTCGATCGTCTTAAGTTCTTCACGCATCAGCGTAATTGTCTCTCTCTGTGCTTTGGGAAAATGCGGATTCATCTCTCGCATCTTTTTTAGTACGACCGCGAGCACGACAAAGTCGCGATACCAACGATGATCGGAGGGTACTACGTACCAAGGAGCTAGGTTCGTTGAAGTCTCCGATATCGTCTTATGGTAGGCCGATTTATAAGCTTTTCGGTTACGTCGAGTTGTAAGGTCTGATGCGGAGAACTTCCAGTTCTTATCTTCCATGTCCAGACGTTCCAAGAGTCTTTTGTCCTGCTCTTTATCGCTGATGCTTAGGTAGAACTTCAATATGTGCACGCCATTTGTAGCGAGATGTGATTCGAAATCTAAGACGCTATCCACCCGTCTCTTGATGGTGCTATCAGGCAGTGAGTTAGTCGCTAGGGGCACGAGGAGATCTTCATAGTAAGAACGATTAAAGATTGTGATCATTCCCGTCTTCGGAGTTACTTTATGTGCTCGCCATAAAAAATCGTGAGCGCTCTCTTCGGCGGATGGAACCTTGAAGGAATGGACCTCTACGCCTTGTGGATTTACACCCTCAAACACTCTCCTTATTGTCGAGTCTTTGCCTGCAGTATCAAGACCCTGGAGGACTACGAGCAACGATTCTGTTGACTGAGCCCAAAGTTTGGACTGAAGCAGTTCAATCTCTAACTTTATGGACTCGACTTTATTCTGCGTAGTGTCTTTCGTAACTCCCTTGGGAAGAACTGAAGGATCGAGTCTTTCGACGAATTTTTGATCTCCTTGCTCTACGATTAGAGAAGAGATCGTACTGTCTAGTGTCTTGGTCGACCGAGTCATTGATAGTAGTTAAACAGAATCTGGGCGACCAAGGATGGTTTTGAACTCTCTTCCACCTCTACGGTCACGTCTATAGCCGACTGCACTCCACCGTTTATCTCAATTACTGAAGCAACCATTGCACCCAGCCTAATCTTTGACCCGGAAGGAACTGGTGCTGGAAACCTCACTTTATTAGTTCCATAGTTTACACCCATACTTACTCCACTTACTGTTAGAAGTTCGGGCAGCAATACGGGTATTAAAGAGAGTGTAAGGTATCCATGGGCGATGGTCCTACCGAAAGGTCCACTCTTAGCCATTTCGGGATCGGTATGTATCCACTGATGATCACCAGTGGCTTCGGCAAAAGCGTCTATCTGAGCTTGTGTGATGAGATGCCACGATGTATACCCCAAGTGTTTTCCCACAATATCGCTTAGACTCTGTATGTCATCTATCGTTGTAACCATGTGTTATTTCTAGCACAGCTACGCCTTTCTTGCTACTTGAGGGTGCAACAATCAAGTTAAGGTGGCTTATAAAAGGATTCATTTTCGATATGTCTTATTTGGCAGTACTATAAAACAACAGAGATGCGTAACCAGTGATGCTTTGGTTTTTGATCTAAAGGCAAAGAAGTCGGTGGAGTGTTGCTTCTGTCTGGCGCAAGCCGTTAGCTGTAGTGCAACACCATTATAAAGCTCCAGTGAGTTTCATTCCTAGCTGTTGAGTAGTTGACACTGAGAGCGGTGCAAGAACCTCTCTCATGTGCCAGGTGACATAGAGGGCAAGCATGCTAAGAAATACATGGGCTTTGACTCTATTCTCACTGTAGTGATAGATGGGGCGTAGATCGAGGTCGATGACCTTTAGGTTGCGAAAGTTACGCTCCACAACACTTAGACCCTTGTAGGCCTCTACCGTCTTAGCATCATCGAGTTCTTCTTGGGTCACCGAAGTGCGTATGACATAGATCCCATCGAGTGCAGCCTCTGTGTCGATTGAGTCGATATCTCTGACAAAGCTAAAGCTCTCATCTTGGAACTCTAAGGTAAAGTGTTTGGCCATCTTGTGTCGATTGAGGACTCGTCCGACCTTTAAGGCAATCACCTCCTTGCCCTTGATACGATGCCCAGCAACGCTCGCCTGAATACGTTCAAGATCCTTCTCGGTCGCTACCAAGAGCTCTTCGCGCTTGTGAGCCCTAAGACGTGCCAGGTCAGTGTTACGACATGCGATGAGGCGCTCATCTGGATAGTCAGGATGGGTGATCGCCGCTAGGTTCGTCTCATCAAAGAGTCCAAGTTGGAGAGATCCCTCGTTCATCAAGGTTCGAATAGCTGGAGCTCTCAGGCAGGTGATCCACTTTGTCCGCTCACGACAGCTAGGACCCAAAATGGTGGGAAGCTTTAACTTGTTAGCTATCGCAGCTATAGCTGCTACATGACCATGAGGCAGACTTCGCTTGATCTCAAAACCTTCCCCTGCTACTACATGGTGCTTGCCAGCTAGGGACTCACGGATTACCTGGATCGTCTCTTCGGGGAGATAGGACAGATTCTCCAGCGTCTCATTCTTGACCTTGCCATCTTCACGATAGGAACGCCTGAGAAGATGGGTCTCATAGATCTTATCCTTGTGCTGGGAAATATAGTAGCAACATGCATGGCCCCGCTAAAACGTTTCACAGGCTAACACCATCACACCCAGATCCATCCCTCAAG
>JAKBGL010000004.1 GCA_021833085.1 Actinomycetes bacterium
TCTTTGTGGCGTCACCACAACACCGAAACGCTGTCGCACAGATCACCTACTCTGCTATGCCAGCAATCTCCATTCGCACCTTAGCTGACTGCATCAATCGACTACCGAGTTCCACGTCTCCGTCTTGAAGGGCTTGCTCAGCTTGACTTCTCATGTGTAGAACCGTCTCGGCTTCGATCTCCTTGGCCAACTCTGCCGAGGATGTGACAACGCTCACTTTATTCAAAGCCGCCCTCACAAAACCTCCATCGACAGCTGCCATTGATACAGAGCCGTCAGCTAGAACTATCCTCAAAGCACAAGTTTCGACAAGGCCGATAAACGGTGAATGTCCTGCCATAAAGGTTATGTCCCCGGAGCCACTTCGCAAAGTCACAGCGTTTCCTTCGCTCTCGAAGACGACATGCTCAGGTGAGACGAGTGCAAATGGAAAGTTAGCCACTAAACGCCCTCTTGAAGTACTTTTGCCTTTGCCAATACTCCTTCGACGCCTCCAACATTCATAAACGCTTGTTCTGGGACGTGATCGAGCTCACCTCCAACGAGCGCTTCAAACGATTCGATCGTCTCAGATATCGGCACATAGATACCCTTGAGACCCGTAAACACCTCACCCACAAAAAACGGCTGCGAAAGGAACCGTTGAATCTTTCTCGCTCGTGCAACGATGACTCTGTCCTCTTCAGAAAGTTCGTCGATGCCCAAGATCGCAATTATATCTTGAAGCTCCTTGTTTCTTTGTAAGATCTCTTGAACTCGCCGAGCCACTTGATAGTGGCGATCTCCAACTATGTGAGGGGCCAAAATATTAGAGCTGGATGCTAACGGATCAACCGCTGGATATATACCTAAAGAAGCGATCTGACGGGACAGCTCCGTAGTGGCGTCCAAGTGGGTAAAGGTGGTAAAAGGCGCTGGATCTGTGTAGTCGTCTGCCGGCACATACACAGCTTGGAGAGAGGTAATTGAGCGTCCCTTCGTTGAGGTGATTCGCTCTTGCAACTCGCCCATCTCGTCAGCTAACGTCGGCTGATACCCAACCGCGGATGGGAGCCGTCCCAACAGAGCCGAAACCTCAGACCCTGCCTGAACAAATCGGAAGATGTTATCTATAAACAACAACACATCTTGATTCTTAACGTCTCTAAAGTACTCCGCCATCGTTAATGCTGAAAGGGCGACTCTGAGCCTCACGCCCGGTGGCTCGTCCATCTGCCCGTAAACTAAAGCCGCCTTATTGATGACCCCTGACTCTTGCATCTCTATCCAAAGGTCAGTTCCTTCACGCGTTCTCTCCCCAACACCCGCAAATACTGACACACCGCCGTGCTGTTGAGCGACTCGATTGATCATCTCCATGATAAGCACCGTCTTACCCACGCCTGCTCCGCCAAAGAGTCCGACCTTGCCACCTTCTACATAAGGTTCAAGAAGATCAATGACCTTGATACCGGTTTCAAACATCTTCGCTCGCGGCTCAAGAGCTGCAAAAGCCGGAGCCGGACGATGAATCTCCCAATAGTCCTCGACATTTTCCAAAGGACTACCGTCTAAGACCTCGCCTACCACGTTAAAGACATGACCTAGGACACCGTCACCTACCGGAACCTTTATACCTGCTCCAGTCCTTTTTACCACCGTACCTCGGCGCAACCCGTCCGTTGGGCGAAGAGCGATGCAGCGAACTCTACCTTCACCTATCTGACGCGCAACCTCAAGCATGATAACGATGGTCTTGCCATCTACTTCCACCTCCATGCGTAAAGCTTCAAAGATGTCGGGAATAGACGCGGGGGGAAACTCAACGTCTACTACCGGTCCAGTGACGGCAACGACTCTGCCATCTTCAAGGACTCGAGTGGCCATCTCTTCAACAGTCGTACTCATCTTAACCTTTCACCGACAAACATAGAAATAAGATCAACTACAAACATCTAGCAACTAACCTTTCTTATCAAGGTCATCTTCAACCTTGAGTGCCTCTGCACCGCCAACTATCTCCATGATCTCAGTTGTAATGGAGTCTTGTCGAGCCCTATTTAAAAAGCGCTTGTACTTCCTAGCTAGCTCTTCTGCGTTCTCTGTCGCGGACTTCATGGCTCTTTGTCTATAGGCATACTCTGCAGCTGAGGCTTCAAGTAAAAGAGCGAACAATCTCGCAAGGGTAAACTGACGAAACAATGGAACGACGATCGCATCTCTCGAAGGTTCGAACTCAAAGTCAAAAGAACTAGAGGACTTAGCGCTATCGATCTCAAGTTGGTCCCTAGAGATAGGGAGTAACTCCATCGTCTCCAAGTTCTGCACTCCTATGGAAACGAACCTATGAGATATCACATAGACCTTTGATATCTCGCCTTTTTCATAACGATCGAGCACCGACCCTAATATATACATCGCTTGAACGTAAGTTGGGCTCTCAGTGACCCCATTTACCTGGGTGGCTACCTCAATCTCTTGAAACTTAAAGTAATTTTGGGCCTTCTTTCCCACGCCTACTAGCTCCACCGCAGAGCCTTCAGCGCGAACACGTTCGGCCAATCGCTCAGTTGCCCGTAGAACAGAGGAGTTATATATACCACAAAGTCCTCTATCGGAAGTCACTGCAATAACCACTACAACTCCGGCAGTATCGGTGGGATCCGTATACGGATTCTTAGGCAAAAACGCCGCTTTGACTAAGTCACGTACAATCTCAGAGATCTCTCGATAGTACGGCCTGGCATTAGCCATGCGCGAGATCGCCTTTTGAATTCGCGACGCCGCTATCAACTCCATCGCTTTAGTAATCTTTTTCGTTGACTGTACGCTTTTAATTTTTCGTCGAAGCGTACGCTCCTGACCACCGGCCACCTAATAGCTCCTAGCTCTTAACTGTCGTGGGTTCAAAACCGGTTTTGAACTCATCAATCGCAGCAATAAGCTCTTTGCGATCGGGAAGCTTTCCAGTATTTCTGATAACTTCGAGCAGACCACCATAACGAACTCTCATGAAATCCAAAACGTCCGTGACAAAACGACTGACATCTTCCGTTAGGATATCGTCTAAGAGGCCAGCGGTTCCCAAAAAGATCGTGAGTACTTGTTCCTCTACAGGCACTGGCGAGTTTTGAGGTTGCTTTAGAAGCTCCGTTAAACGATAACCTCGATCAAGCTGCGCCTGTGAGATCTTATCCAGCTCAGACCCAAAAGCCGCAAAGGCTTCGAGCTCCCTAAATTGTGCCAGATCTATTCGCAAGTTGCCAGCGACCTCTCTCATCGCCTTGATTTGCGCTGCTCCACCAACTCTAGAGACAGAGGTTCCCACATTAATAGCAGGTCGGACTCCAGAGTAAAACAGATCTGTATCCAAAAACACCTGACCGTCAGTGATCGAGATAACATTCGTCGGGATATACGCCGAAATATCCCCCTCTTTGGTCTCGATGATAGGCAGGGCTGTCAAAGACCCGCCACCTCTTTCATCTGAAAGCTTTGCAGCTCTCTCAAGCAGCCTGGAGTGGAGGTAAAACACATCTCCTGGATAGGCTTCCCGCCCCGGTGGTCGACGCAACAACAGCGCAAGTTGTCTGTATGCCTCGGCTTGTTTGGATAAGTCATCGTAGACTATGAGAGCGTGTTCGCCATTTTCCATCCAGTGTTGACCCATAGCGCATCCCGCATAAGGAGCAAGATACTTAAAAGGTGCAGATTCGTCAGCCGTTGCCACAACGACGACTGTATGGTCCAAAGCCCCATGTTCTTCAAGAATCGCAACCGCTGCAGCTACAGTCGAACCTTTTTGTCCTATCGCTACGTATATACACTTCACACCATTTCCCTTTTGGTTGATGATAGTGTCGAGTGCAACAGAGGTTTTACCGGTTTTACGATCTCCAATGATTAGCTCTCGTTGGCCACGCCCTATGGGGCACATCGTATCAATAGCTTTGATTCCCGTCTGCATAGGTTCGCTTACGGGTTGTCTATCTACAATACCCGGCGCTTGGACCTCAAGCCTTCTAGTCTCTTGATACTCGATAAGGCCCTTATCGTCTATAGGTGCACCTAAGGCATTTACAACTCGTCCCAACAGAGCGTCACCAACTGGCACGGAAAGAATCGATCCGCTAGAACGAACAAACTCGCCCTCCTCTACAGAGTTAGCAGCTCCAAGTATTACCACACCTATCGTATCTTCGTCCAAGTTCAACGCTAGCCCAACAGCGCCGCGTTCAAAGTTCAACAGCTCATTAACCGCCACAGAGGGTAGTCCAGAGACACGAGCGATCCCGTCTCCGAGTTCGAGGACTCTACCTACCTCTTCTCCCGACAGTGACGGCTTATAGTCGGAGAGGCGACGCCTAATGGCTTCGGAAATCTCCTCTGAATCAATAGTAAAATCAGCCAATTAAGTCTCCCAAACAGTTATCTAATGAATCGCGTCCGCTACCAAAGAACGTACTTCTTCCAGCCTTCTACGTGCACTGACATCGAACAATATGTCTCCTACCAGAGCCACAATACCGGCTACCAAACTCGGTTGTACACTATTACGAAGCTCCAAACTCCTAGACGTTACACCTTCTAGAACCGTCAACAATGCCTCAGAGTTGTGTTGAGAAAGCTCTCGAGCGGAACGCACATCGGCAATTCCTTTACCTCGCTCAGTAGATAAAAGAACTACCAAATCATCAAGAAGTTCGACGATATCTCGCACTCTCGATGTCTGAACCGCAAACAAAATGAGTTTTAAGGCAACTTGTCCAATACGCGCCGAGAATAGATCAGACACCAAACCTCTCCTGAGTTCAGCGTTAGATCCAACACCTGAAAGAAGTCGTTGCAAAGATCCGCTGCCCTCGATAGACCGAGCAACCTTGAAAAGATCACCCTCTGCGTTTGCTAAATCGACCGAACCATCGACTCTCACTAGGGCCAAGGCGTAGCCTTCGACTCGCTTTCGCGTTGACGCAAATCCAATCTTCGCTGGATTGAAGTCAGATAGAAACATCCCTGGGAGGTCTTGGAGCGTACGTCGAAGTTCACCGGGGATCTCATCTACAACTGTCGCCCGCAACACCTCGGTCGTAAACTTCGAAGAGGCTTTAGAACCAAAGATGTCAACAATAAGTTCCGATCTCTCATGGGCGTTATAACTAGAGTCGCATAAGACACTAAGAAGCTCCTCTGAACTCGATATGACTGAATAGACATTGCTTAAGTCGTCTCGAACTATCTCAAGCTGACCCTTTGACTCCGCCACGTCGCGCACGCCCAGAGCATACCCTAGAACCCACTCTCTCACTTAGCTCTTGCACCCACTTCGCTCAAGAACTGAACCACCAGTGGGTCAACACTCACTCTGTCGACCTCGTATGAGATGATCCTAGATGCTAACTCCACCGCCAGATCACCCACCGAACTGCGGAGTTCGTTCATAACGCGTTCTTTTTCAATCATAAGAGACTCATCGGCGCGTCGTTTGATATCAGCGGCTTCTTCTTGGGCTCGTCTCAAAAGATCTTCTCTCATCAGTTCCGCCGTCTTGCGCGCCTCTTCAATGAGACGATTCGCCTCTTTGCGACCCTCTTCTAGTTGGTTTCTGTACTCAGCTAGAACTCTTTCCGTCTCTAAACGAGCCTTTTCGGCGGCTTCTATATCGTTACGGATCTTCGCCGTGCGCTCTGTCATGATCCTTTTTACGGGAGGGAAAGCAAACTTTACCAACAACGCTAAAAGGACGATGAAAGACACTACAGACCAGATAATCTCACCTGTAGCTGGGAGAATTGGATTAAAAGCTTGATTTGCCCCAAATATAAATGAGAGATGCATCAGCCTGTGTACTTCAAAAGAATAAATACAACAAAACCAATGAGGGCCAACGCCTCAGCTAGCGCAAATCCCACGAAAGCAAGGCCACGAACCGGACCTGTCATCTCGGGCTGCCGAGCTATGGCAGAGACGGCTTGACCAAAGATTATGCCGATACCGATACCAGGCCCTAAAGCTGCTAGTCCGTATGCTAAGCCTGAACCGAGTTCAGCTAAACCTATCCGAAGGTTCACGTTCGATACCGCTGCGAATGTAACCGCAAGCATTGAATGAAACACCCAGTTTCCTCCTGCTGGTTGCTAAAAGAGACCGATTTGACCTCTCGATTTACCTGCCTCTGACCTTAACCGCTTCGGTTACTGTCAAAGATTACTACTTATGACAATTTGCTGGGATAGCTCCCTAAACACTACATTATGCTCCGCTTAGGGATACCCGAGCCGAGTCTACACACTTCAAATTAGTGATCGCCTGCCATCGCCTCCCCTATGTAAACCGCTGTAAGAGTTGTAAAAATGAAGGCTTGCAGAGCGCTTACGAATATCTCATACCCGGTAACGAGCACCAACATCGCAAACGGTAGTGGAAGTGCAATCAATAGAAGACTTTTTACAAATAACGCCTCTGACAAGATCGCAAAGGTTACAAGCAACAAATGGCCGGCCAACATATTTCCAAAGAGACGAATGGCTAGTGCAAATGGTCTTACGATGAACGTCGAGAGAAACTCTAGAGGGATGAGTAGCGGGAGTAGAGGTAATGGCACACCCTTTGGTATCAAGGCTCCTTTTAGATACTTGCCGAGACCTTGTCTTTTAATACCAACCGCTACAAAGGTTATGTAGGAGATTAACGCCAACGGGATCGTTACGCTCGTTCTCGCCGTGGCTGGCATTTGAATAAATGGTATAACTTCAAAGAGATTACTAAATAGGATAAAAAAGAACATGCCAACGAGCCACGGTACCCACGTTATGCCTTCCGGACCCATTGCGTCAAGAACTATCAGGTTCGTAACGAACTCAACTGAGTACTCGACAAAATTTTGAAGGCCGGTGGGTACCAACTTGGCACCTCGGCCCGCTAACGCAAACATGACTATGGTAATGATGGCTGCTGCTAGTGTGATGAGCCCAATTTTGTTTAAAGCAAGGGCTGATCCACCAAAGAGTATTGACTTCCAGTTTAGGAGTTCCCCAATTGGAGGAAAGCTAATACTACCTAGAACAAACACCCTAAATACTCCTCTTAGGTGGTCTTAGGCCCGCGTAGGCCAGCTTCCCTGTTACACCGCGCGCCATCAAAACAACCGCAGTCAGGTGCGTGATAATTAGTGCTCCTCCGTAAACCTTCAAGTTCATCCAGTCAGCCTTGGCGACGGGTAAAGTGCCCACCGTCAGTAGTATCAAATCAACAAACAAGCTCGCAATAGCCGAAACCATCAAAGCAACCGGAGAAATCCTAGCGCCTGCCGAGAGAACTTTTGTAGCAATCGCAAAATTAATCACTACTAATAAACACCCATAAGCCGCAGAGTATAAGCCATGTTCGCCATATATCACAAATGCAATAGCCACCACAACAAACGAGGCTACGAGTGAGTACGCGATTAGCTTTTTACCGAGAATAAGTTCGACATCGTTACCACTGTCAGTACTCAAATCACCAGGCACTGGCACACCCTTCTAAAGCGACTACCGGCTCTGGAACCTCTAAGGGTTGCAAAACCAGGTCATAAACTATCACTAAACTTATAGTTAGCGCAAGTTGTAAAGGCATCATTTTGGTTACTCGTCTAATGTATCAACGTCGGAGGCTGTTGCACCTTCAAGTAGTCCACTAAAACCTTCACCTCTATCAGCGTCGGTCCGTTGCTTTTTCTTCATCGTCCACATAACCATCGCTTCCTCCATCTCAAGACGGCTTCTAAAGTATGACCGAAGCACCGAACCCACAGCGCCGAAGAGCACAGCCACTACAAAGTACCATATACTTCCAAAAGACGCCGTCAGCAACCATCCTATTAACGCCATAAGTACTACCACACCAACCTGCTCGACCACGGATGCAAGAGCATCCGTAACCGGTGCGGTTGATCCACCCTCAGGTACCCTAACAGGACTTTTTAGCTGCTGGTAAATACTTAGCAGAAAACGAGACAACAAGACACCACCATCGAATCTATACTCTGCCACAATATATGCGATGTTCCAGTATCTGGCAAACCTGGAAGATTATCTATAAAATTTACCAATGAAGCGGCGCTTCTCCTGAACTCCCTCACATTTTCTGCGTCGCGTTTCTACGAGTTGGAAGGAAACACCGTCTCACCTGACGTCTCCATGTTGTCGACTTCATTCTTCGGCACAGTATCGGGAACGGCATCGCTTTCGCCAGAGTTCGATACCTCTTTAGTGTCAGCTCCGCCGCGCACACTGCGAAGGAACGTTCCAAACAACCCAACTCTCGCATGCTTTCTTCTCCCGTTAGATCCAGGATGGAACATCGCCCATAAAATCACGGCCACCAATACAATTACAACCGGAACGATCGCTTTGGTCTCACTTATAAAGGTCGGAGTAAGAGCGACGAGTGCCAACACCGAGGTCCAAGCCCAAAGAATCACAACTGATCTTGCATGGCCATGGCCCATCTGCATAAGACGATGGTGAAGGTGCTCTTTGTCCGGCGAAGACACACTAGTTCGTCGGGCCGTTCTACGGACGACGGCGAACGCCATATCTACCATAGGTACGCCGAGAATTACGAACGGAATAGCTAGAGGTGCAAAGAAAAAAAAGGTCTGATCAGCAACGTTTGAGGTTCTTCCACCAACGACGGACGTAGACGCGGCCATCAGCAGACCTAAAAACATTGCACCGGTATCTCCCATAAATACCTTAGCTTGATGGATATTGTGAGGCAGAAAACCTATGCAAATTCCAAAAGTCGCGAAGGCAACTAAAGGTCCAAGCGAGGTCGTGGGAAGTTGCCCTAACGACTGAAGCTTCAAAGAGTAGATTCCAAAAGCCAGTGACGCTATAGCAACGATCCCCGCGGCCAATCCATCTAGTCCATCGATAAGGTTCACCGCGTTCTCCATGGCTACTACCCACAACGCCGTCAAAAGTGGTGTTATTGAGGCAGAAAGGACCACTACGCCGGCGAAGGGAAGCTTGAACCAAAACATTGTTACGCCAAAGATCCATAGCACAGAAGAAGACAGGATCTGTCCCGCCAACTTAGCGGGTGCAGATACGTCAAAGATGTCATCCAAAGCTCCAACGACGACGATGACAAGACCGCCTAAAGCCACACCAATCGGTTCCGAGGAACTCGAAAACACGGGGCTAAATACCCCGAAGAGCTGAGCAACTACTATAGCGACAATGAAGCCCCCAAACATAGCTACTCCCCCCAATGTAGGAGTAGCACGCGTGTGGATCATGCGACCGCCAGGTTTCACAACAAATCCAAAAGTCGGCGACAGTTTCCTGACTAGGAATGTGCCAAGATAGGTAACGACCGCAGCAATGGCTATTATCGCTACATAATCCAAAGAGCTACTCCTCTTTTTATTTAGCTAAAAATGGTGGCGGAAACTCCAAACACAACGATCTAACCTCTTCACGAATTCGCTTAATCTCTCCTTCATCTTCCCTCTTGCGCAAAGCGGTGGCTATATACTCGGCTACTAAAGACATCTCATTGACTCCCATCTTTGCAGTTGTCATAGCCGCAGTGCCGAATCGAAGACCAGATGTAACAAAAGGAGAGCGCGGGTCACCTGGAATTTGGTTTCGATTGCACGTTATACCAGCTAGATCAAGTACTTCTTGTGCCTGCTTCCCTGAAAGGTCGGCGTCAAAGCTTTGTAGATCCACAAGAATTAGATGCGTATCGGTACCTCCTGAGACCACTCGGAAGCCTTGCGTCTCAAGTTCCTTAGCGAATGCCTTCGCATTCTCAACTACCTTTTGCTGGTAAGACCTAAATTCAGGAGTTAGCGCCTCAAGAAATGCTACTGCTTTAGCCGCTATAGTATTTTCGAGTGGGCCACCTTGAAATCCAGGAAAGAGGGCCTTGTCGATAGCTGAACCGTACTCTTCATGGGAAACTATAGCCCCGCCTCGTGGCCCTCGAAGGGTCTTATGTGTCGTAAAGGTAACGACATCAGCACCTTTTGACCCGTCTTTTTTAAAGAGAGGATTGGGGTATATTCCAGCAGCAATCAACCCTGCGACATGAGCCGCATCGAACATAACCAACGACCCGACTTCGTCAGCAATCTCTCGAACTCGGTCGATCTCTATAATGCGCGAGTAAGCGGTAGCTCCTGCGACGATCATCTTAGGCTTATGTTCCTTCGCAAGTGCATAAAGGTTATCGAGGTCAATAACTTCACCACCTACACCCTTTGGAGTTACTCCGTAACCGACAAAGTTATAAAGTTGACCCGAAAAGTTCACCGGTGACCCATGAGTTAGGTGGCCCCCTTGATCAAGGCGCATTGCAAGAACTGTCTCTCCAGGCTTCAAAAGTGCAAAATATACAGCAGCGTTCGCGTTCGCACCACTGTGAGGCTGAACGTTTGCATGAGGAGCACTAAAGAGAGTTTTCAACCTATCTATGGCAAGCGACTCAACCTTATCCACCGTTGCGTTGCCTCCGTAGTACCTCTTTCCTGGGTACCCTTCTGCGTACTTGTTGGTCAATACAGAAGCAGTAGCCTCCATGACCGCCAATGAAGTAAAGTTTTCTGAGGCTATCAACTGCAAAGAGGTGCTCTGTCTCTCTATCTCTTCGTCTATCAGATGAGCCAGCTCTGGGTCAACACCTCTCAGGTGACTGCCGACTAACGGATACTCAGACATAATGACCTCCTTGACGCTAGGTAACAATCCTAGCCAACCAGAAAGTCGATGAGTCTTCGCATATACCGTATTTCAAAGATTCTGCATCAATAAACCCTTTTGCATATACCAGCACCGTTGCAATCGACACCACAACGTCTACTTACTCGCTCTCACCACAGAACAACATCGCCGCAAACTCCTTGAGTCTTTCAACGCAACACGCTACTCAATCGAGAAGCGCGGCCAGGATCTCCTCATAAGAGATCGGGCCTTTTCGTAAAATCTTAGGGGTAGCAGTCCTGATATCAACAAGAGTAGACGCTTGCTCCGCCATAGGTCTTGAGTCGCCGACCACGATAGTTTGAGTCGATCCTGGCAGATCTTCCAGAAGGTTCCCTTTTAAAAGTTCTTTTGCTTGAATAAAGGTGGTGGCAGGAGTTTCCCCACTTCTGTTCGCGGAGGTGCACGCAAGTGCAACATCTCTTACTACCAAGCTCGAAAAACTAGCACCGGGGGAACGAAGTGCGACTGAACCGTCACTTCGCTGAACTCCTCTCGGCAAGGTTCGAGGGCTCGACACAACGACCGTTAGCGCACCGGGCCAAAGTTGAGATGCCAACGCCTCAAGCCGAACTCGCTGGTCGGGAAACAGTGGGCCAAAGTAGTTATCCACCATCTCCAAGTCCGAGACTAAAACCGGTAAGGTCTTCGCCCTTTCACGACGCTTTAGCTGAAACAAATACTCAATCGAGTAGGCATTCTCCACCGAGCAGGCTACACCGTATACGGTATCTGTTGGTAACAATATCACGTAGCCAAGCTTGACTTTTTCCTTGACCTCTGCAACTGCGATAGCCTCATCCCTAAAGACGGTTTCAGTATCTGTAAGGGCGTCATAGATCCTAACAACTTGAAGCGGATCAGACATCGTCTCTTACCCCCTTCACAAATCGTTGCCGTCCCGCTAAGTCTAAGTGCACCTCGACCTCTGAAAAACCCCACTCTTCAAAGAGTGAGCATGTCGCCCGCTCCTGTTCCGGCGAGATCTCAACGACTAACGCTCCTTTTGGGAGAAGCCATTGTGTTGATTCTCTCACGATAACTTCGATCGCCTCTAAACCGCTTGGACCGGGCGTAAGAGCGATCTTTGGCTCATAGTTACGTACAGTTTCAGGTGCACAGCTATAAAGCTCTTCTGACAGATAGGGAGGGTTACTAACAACTACATCTACCCGGCCACGCAAGCAAGTCGGCAAGGGATCAAAGAAAGACCCCGGCAGGAACTCCACATGATCCGAGAGTCTTCGACCAAGATCTCGAGTTATTTTGTGAAGGTTTGCAGTAGCAACTTCAAGCGCCTCCGATGAAATCTCAGTCCCATACACCTTCACAAAGTCGAACTCCGAAGCGATCGATAAAGTGATGGCCCCACTACCAACACCAATTTCGACTACTATCACTTCATCCTCAGTTATAGGTTGTTCGGCGATCTTCTTTGAAAGAATCTCTCCGATAATGTCAACGATAAGTTCGGTCTCCGGCCTTGGTATAAGTACCCGACGGTCAAGTATCAGTTCCAATGCTCTAAACCCCCATCGCCCAAGTAGGTACTGAAGAGGTTCACCAACTGAAGAGCGGGCACAAAGATCCTCGATCCATCGGAAAGACTCCTCCTCATGTAAGGTACCTTCATGGATACGAGACTCAAGTTCTTCAATAATCCAAGTTCTCTCAAAAGCAGAGAACTTGGCTCTCCGTAGAAGTAAATCGGTCTCTTGTCGGCTCTTTTTACTGTAGCGACCGAGCTTCATCTAGTTCCCGAGTTCTCTCGTCAAGAAGAAGTGCATCAACGATCTCGTCCAGTTCACCAAGGAGGACCTGGTCCAACTTGTATAAAGTCAATTTTATTCGATGGTCAGTGACTCTATTTTCCTTATAGTTGTAGGTGCGGATCTTCTCTGAACGACCGCCACCACCAATCTGTGAGCGCCTCGCCATCGACGCTTCTTCACTAACTCGATCTTGTTCCATCTTCAAAAGACGGGCCCTAAGGACCTGCAGAGCCTTGGCACGATTCTGTATTTGGCTCTTTTCGTCTTGCATAGCCACTACAAGTCCCGTGGGGATATGAGTAATTCGCACCGCTGAGTCAGTCGTATTCACGGACTGACCTCCAGGGCCTGTCGAACGATACACGTCGACTCTAAGATCGTTTTGGTCTATATCCACCTCAACCTCATCAGCTTCCGGTAAAACAGAGACCGTAGCTGACGAGGTATGAACGCGTCCTTGAGACTCGGTAACGGGAACCCTTTGAACTCTATGTGGACCACCTTCATGTTTGAGTCTGCGCCATGCATCCTCTCCCTTGACCAACAAAGTAACTGAGTTATATCCTCCCATGTCTGAGGGGTCCTCGGACAGTATCTCTGTTTTCCAGCCACGCCTGTCAGCATAACGAAGGTACATCTCTGAAAGATCTTTAGCAAAAAGGTTCGCCTCTTCGCCACCTTCTGCACCACGTATCTCAACGATGACATTTCGCCCGTCGTTTGGATCTTTAGGGAGCAACAGTAGCTCCAAGTTCTCTTCAGCTTCTCGAGTCTTGATCTCAAGCACTTCGATCTCGTCGCGCAAAAACTCCCGGTCAGGACCCGCGGCCTCTTGGTACATAGTCCTGGCCAACTCTAGGTCATCGATCAAAACCCTTAGAGATCTAAATCCCTCAACGATGGCGTCCAACTCTTTGTGTCGTCTCGAGAGCTCTCGCGCCCTTTTTTGATCAGAGAACACATTGGGGTCGGAAAGGTCTTCTACGACGCGTTGATACTCCTCTTCAAACTCCTCCATCTTGTCGGTTAGCACAGGTTCCTCTTCTCCGGTAAATCGAACCATCTTTCACTTACCGTTATGATCTCCCAGTCCTGAGAAGATCTCATCAAGATGGTCCTAAACGCCTCGGTGACATCACGTCTTTGAACTATGAAAGAGATCTTAGTCGGACAAGGTCTCACTGTTGAACTGCAACGGAGTACACTAAGGAGCAACAGCGCCTCAAAAGGCGCCGCTATATCTGGACCAGATGTGAAACACAGTAGCGTAGAGGAACCATTCAGCGATTCACCAATGCCATAGCAGCGAGGCGTTGGTTCGTCTAGTGAACTTATCTCAAGAGGTTGTACAATTTGGAAACCTATTATCTCAGGACGTTTTGCAACCAAAACTCTCATCCATCTATCTCTACAAAGAAGCGCATGAGGATGAAGGCTCCCAAACGACAACCTATTCACCTGCAGCTGCGAGAGAGTTTTCTCTAACTCCACCCGAATATCGTATCCAGAAAGATACATTAGATCCCGAGCCTGTCGGTCTCTTTCAGAGCTTCCTACAGACACAATGTTGGTCCCGTCTATTTGTCTAGCTACCTCTAAGCCAAGATACTCAAGGCGAACTCCATCCGTGAAACGTGCAACCTCAAGTCCGAAAAGCGCTGCTAGATCCCGCAGCAGCTCGCCTACGTTAGAGTAACTGGTTGTATTTATAAATGACGCCAAGCGTACGAACCCAGCGTCATGGTCGCAACGCGAACTAACTCCGCCAGAGAGATCTATGTCAAAGCTTGATAGAACCTCTTTGAGCCCCTCTAGCGACATAGGCAAGGAACCAGCCGACTCAGGCAGATCATCTGACCTGTACTCATTAGGTAACTTACATAAAACAATGCGAGAAGGCGATGCTTTTTTAACCAGCAACCTTGCCACACTGACCAGCAGATCCCGAGGTGTAACGAAAGCTACATAAGCGTCTAGGCCATATATCTGGATGTACCTACCATAAGTAACATCAGGACCAGAGTCAGACACCTCGTTGGTTTTACTTCTTATGAGACTTGAGACCAGATCCAACGGGTCCTCCACTCAAAGGTACAGCCAGAGCGTACGATGACGAATACTTAGTCAATCCTACTTCTGAGCAGCCTTTTTAGATCTCTCTCCGTATCGTCGTTGGAATCGCTCAACTCTTCCACCTGTATCGACAAGCTTCTGCTTGCCGGTATAGTAAGGATGACACTCGTTACATAGCTCCACGTGAAGTTCAGGCTTTGTCGAACGGGTCATGAAGATGTTCCCACAAGAACATGACACCTTACATGCAACGTAGTTCGGGTGAATATCACTTTTCATAATCTCTGCTCCTCCTAGAACATCAAACAATAGCGCCTAGCCGGCCGGACTCTTTTGAATTTCGGCGAGAAATTCAGCGTTTGAACGGGTGGATCTAATCTTATCGATCAACAACTCAAGTGCTGGAGCAGAAGATCCCTCACCAGAGAGTGCGTTCATAACTCTTCTCAACTTCCAAACTAGGTTCAATTCTTCACGAGTAAATAGTAGTTCCTCATGTCGAGTAGAAGACGCATTCACGTCAATTGCAGGGTAAAGCCTACGCTCCGCTAGTCTCCTATCAAGCTTTAGCTCCATATTACCAGTACCTTTAAACTCCTCAAAGATGACTTCGTCCATCTTTGAACCCGTCTCGACAAGCGCTGTTGCCAAGATGGTGAGAGAGCCGCCCTCTTCAACATTGCGAGCCGCACCAAAAAACTTCTTAGGCGGATATAGGGCACCTGAGTCAACACCACCTGACATAATTCTACCTGTTGCTGGCTGTGCCAGGTTATATGCTCGTGCCAGACGGGTAATTCCATCTAGCATAATTACAACGTCTCGCCCCTTTTCGACCATCCTCTTTGCTCGTTCGATCGCTAGCTCAGCAACGACGGTATGCTCTTCCGCTGGTCTATCGAACGTTGATGCTACAACCTCTCCCTGGACCGAACGGCGAATATCGGTAACCTCTTCGGGTCTCTCATCTACAAGAAGAAACATGAGGTGGACCTCAGGATTATTGGTCTCAATAGCGTGTGCCAACTGCTTCATGATCGTCGTCTTTCCGGCCTTAGGTGGAGAGACGATCAGGCCACGCTGACCTTTCCCAATCGGAGATATTAAGTCTATGACCCTAGCCGTTAGGTTCGCAATTGGGTCAGCGTGAGAATCACTCCTCTTGCTCTCCAGGCGCAAGTTCTCATCCGGGAAAAGCGGAGTCAGGTCTTCGAATCGAGGTCTAGCTTTAGACTCGTCCGGATCAGAACCGGAAACTTGGTCAACCCTAACGACCGCAGAGTACTTTTCGTTAGCATTGGCTGGACGCGCGCCACCTACTAAGAAGTCGCCTTTTCGAAGGCCATACCGCCTAACGATAGCAGCAGATACGTAGATATCTTTGGGTGAAGGAAGATACCCGCTAGCTCTTATAAATCCAAATCCCTCATCTCTAAGGTCTAAGATCCCCGAAACATCTGATAGTTCAACAGGGACACTAAGTTCTGCCTGTACAGACTCGCCCCGTTCTTGGCTTCGGTTGCTATCTCTTCCCCGTCGTCGCCTCGATCGCCTCGATCCACTCTCTCCCTCGATACGAGTCGTAGAAGTTGGCGTTGTATCTGGCGCAGAGGAGATTGCGGGTAACTCTGACTGAATCCCAACTTCGAGCTTTGGTGTTTCCGTAGAAGTAGATGTCGACTCATTAGCGACAGTACCATCGTCAGGACTGCTCTTAGGAGACATGGCTCTCTCAGGAGACCTCGGCGTATCGTTACTTTTAGTCTTGGGCACCACGGTAATTGGAGGAAATAGAGGTTGTGTGTTTACTTTCGCCTTGGAACCGTTATCGCTGGTGTCACTTGATACGGTGGAACCACCGGTCGCTGATTCCTCTCCAGTGCCTTCTTTATCAGCGCTATGAACGTCATCAGAGGTTTTCCGTCTCTTATCACTGGAACTATTGCGACTCGAAGTTTGTGTAGCCGATCCGTTACTGTGCTCACCAAGACTAACGTTTCCAATACTTTGAGAAGGCAACGCGACAGACATGATCATCTCAATGATGTCAGCCTTCTTATTGCGCATGCTCACCTTCAACTGAAGCTCCTTGCCTATCGCAAGGAGCCGATCTTTTTCCATTTTTTCTAGATCGGAACGATCTATCTGAGCAACAGTGCTCATCAACACCTCACATAATCATTGGGTTATCTCTTCGGGTCCAACACGACACTTGAAACAAATGTACAAATTGGGATCCCATACGCCGAGCGAAACTTGTTAAGGCGACTTTGCAAAAGGCTTTTGTACTCTTCGTGTTCACTCCATCGAAGGACTCTATTAATCTACACGCCCTAGGAAAAGTTCCTTCGCATTTCTCTAACTATATACACGGCTAGTTGGATGATCAACCTTAGAAACAGTATATAGTCTGCTAAATTCCAACCTCCTTAGAAATTGCTTCTAATGTAGCCTCAACAGCAGCTGGAACTTCGATTTGAGTAATCGCCGTATCTGGATCTTTTAGCCCATGTCCGGTCAAGACACAGACAACGGTTGCACCAAGAGGAACCGTTGTCTTCATTAGGCCTGCAACAGATGCCGCTGACGCTGGCTCGCAAAATATCGACTCTTCCCTAGCAAGATAGGTGTATGCATATAGAATCTCCTTATCAGAGACAGCCCCTATCGCACCATCTGACTCTGATGCAGCTAGCAACGCACCCTTCCAAGAAGCTGGATTACCTATCCGAATCGCAGTAGCGACCGTCTCCGGAAAGTGCACGATTTTGCCGTCCACGATAGGTGCGGCGCCCTCTGCTTGGAATCCCATCATCTTGGGTAATGTCGAACACCTGCCATCTGCAAAATATTCATTGTATCCCTTCCAATATGCAGAGATATTCCCCGCGTTTCCCACCGGGATAAAATGATGAGTAGGAGCGAAACCCAGAGCATCAACGATCTCGAAAGCTCCAGTTTTTTGCCCTTCTATCCGATACGGGTTGATGGAGTTGACCACGGTAACAAGTCCTGTTTCACCTAGTTCGCGCACGATCTCCAATGCTCGATCGAAGTTTCCTTTAATTTGAACGACCTTTGCGCCGTAGATCAAAGCTTGAGCTAGCTTTCCAAGTGCAATGTAACCAGAGGGAATCAATACAATGCTTCGCAATTGCGCGCGTGCTGCATATGCTGCTGACGCCGCGGAGGTATTACCCGTAGAGGCACAGACTACCGCTTTTGCCCCACTTTGTTTAGCCATAGTCATAGCCACAGTCATGCCACGATCTTTAAACGATCCCGTTGGGTTCGCTCCTTCAAACTTCAAAAAGACGTCTGAACCTTTTAACTTTGACAGACGCGAAGCATAGTAAAGCGGCGTCCCACCTTCACGCAACGTTACTACTTCAGCCTCCTTGGGTACAGGGAGATACTTACGGTATGCTTCTATAACGCCTGGCCAGTTCAGCCTGGCTGCTCGATCGTCCTCTGCAGTGGTCACGCGTTTTCTGCCTCCTTGTGGCGCAACTTATTATCCTTCTATGACACGAAGGAACCGATGAATCTCACGAACTGGTTCGAGTCGGGAAAGAGCCTCAATCGTAGAGATCATGGCTCTTTCTTTTGCTGGATGAGTAAGAAACACCAATCTCGCTTCCTCCCCCAACCCTGACTGTTCCATTGATGCAATTGAAACACCACACTCGCCGAATACTGTCGCTACCTGTGCCAAGACGCCCGGTTGATCTGCAACCTCCAAAGCTATGTAAAAGTTTGATTCGAGAGCCTCCACCGGAACCACATTCACCTCCGAGCGTCTTAGCCGTCTCTCCGTAGATCCAAAGTGTAGGTTTTGGGCCGCATCGATAACATCTCCCATAACAGCCGAGGCAGTAGGTAATCCACCTGCTCCTCTACCATAAAACATTAACTCTCCAACGGCCTCACCTTCAACGAATATCGCATTAAAAGCGTCACGAACCGAACTTAGCGGATGTGTAGCTGGCAATAATGCTGGAAATACCCGAACTGATAACCTTTGTTCACCCTCATAGTCCACACGAGCACACTCTGCAATTAGTTTGATAACAAAACCATGTCGGCGTGCGAACTCTACGTCATGTGCTGATACGTTTGTGATACCTTCACAGAGAACGTCTTGAAATCGGACCTTCATGCCAAAAGCAATAGAGGAGAGTATTGCGGCCTTTGCCGCGGCGTCATATCCTTCCAGGTCAGCTCTAGGGTCAGACTCAGCGTATCCATACTTCTGCGCCAAGGTTAGAGCATCATCAAAGGCCAAGGAGTCTTCATGCATCCGCGTCAGAATAAAGTTCGTAGTACCGTTCACAATTCCGGTTACTCTAGAGAGTCGCTCTCCTACTAGGGACACTCTGAGCGATCTGATCAGCGGTATGCCCCCTGCTACAGCTGCTTCAAAAAAGACGTCTCGTCCAACCTCCTCCGCCAACTCTTCAATCTCAAAGTAGTGTTCCGCCAGCAGTGCTTTGTTAGCAGTCACGACCGACTTTCCATTTCTAAGAGATGTCTCAATCAGTTCCTTTGAGGGTTGTACATCTCCAATTACCTCAACCACGATGTCGATATCTGGGTCCGTAACCAGCCTTTGCGCATCAGTTGTCAAAAGCGAACGATCAATCCAAGGGTCTCGTTCCCTTTTTGTATCACGCACAAGTATCTTAGCGATCTCTAAATTTTCACCAATCTTCTCTTTTATTGAATCGCCATTGTCAATAAGGATTTTGACAAAGGCGGAACCCACATTCCCACAGCCAAGCAGTCCTATCTTCAAACAGATCTCCTACACAAACCCTTAATCTCTCTACTAGATATCGCTACGTACTAGGTCTTCTAAAGTCTCCCGCCTTACAACAACCCTATATCCAGTCTCATCAATAAAGACAACAGCTGGGCGAGGAACTTTGTTGTAGTTTGAGCTCATCGAATATCCATATGCACCGGTTACGGGCGTCACTAGAAGTTCATTTTTTTCGATGTCGGACGGCAAAAAGGCGTCTCTGACTATGACATCCCCAGATTCACAATGCTTTCCTGCAACTGAGTACTTCGCATCATGAGGATCAAGCATTCTTTCAACCATAAATGCTTCATACCCGCTTCCATAAAGAACAGGGCGAGGATTGTCACTCATACCACCGTCAACAGAGACGTAGTCCCTGACTCCAGGGATCCTTTTGATCGTTCCAATCTCATACACCGTCATTCCCGCCGTAGCGACAATCGATCTACCAGGCTCTATGACCAATGTACGACCATTAGCCAAACCGGTCTTTACTCCATATTCATCCAAAACACGTGTCCACTGATCTATAGAAGGTGCTTCTTCGCCCCTAACGTAAGGGACGCCTAATCCTCCACCTAATATGACTTCCTCGATGTCGACATCGACGAGCAACTGACTCAAAACCTCAACCTCTTGGCTAAAGGAGTCGAGTGAAAAGATCTGCGAACCAATATGAGCGTGCACTCCTACCAAGTCCAGAACCGCAGACTTTGATATTTTCTCTATGGCAAGTTCAGCATCACCGTTTTGGACGTTAAATCCAAACTTAGAGTCATCCTGACCCGTGCGGATAAACTCGTGTGTGTGAGCCTCGATACCGGGGGTAATCCGAACTCCAACTCGAATTTTCCTATCCGCTAGCGCCTCAAGTCTCTCCATCTCATCAAAAGAATCCACAACAATGAGTCCCACGTCACGTGAGAGAGCGAAACGGAGTTCGTCAGTCGACTTATTATTACCATGAAAGACTATTTTCTCCGGAGCTACTCCTCCGGCCAAGGCAACAAACATCTCTCCCATAGATGAGGCGTCTAAGAAAACATCCTCTTCCGAGACGATCTCTGCCATAGCCTTACAAAAAAATGCTTTCGCCGCGTAAACGACCTTCCCTGAAAAACTCTCTTTCGAAAGCCTCAATCTGCGTCTAATATGAGCTGAGTCATATACGAATAACGGAGTGGAGAACTCATGGGCTAGGTGTGCAACGGGCACGCCATGTAGAAGGAGTTCTCCTTCACTTGAGATCGTCGCACCGTCTGGCAATAGATACGGCGGTATCGTGTAACTCTCACGCGAATCGTACAACTACATCTCCTCTACTGCGTCAGCGCCGACTAGTTCAAGTCCAACTCGCAGCGCTATCTGAGTCGCTCTCACCAATGCCAGACGGCTCTGAACAACCTCGTCCGAAAGGCCGTCAGAAAGAATTGGGCAGTCGTGATAAAAACCATGGAAGCTACTGGCTACACCTTTGAGCCAGGTAGCTACTTTGTGAGGAGCCCTTTCTTTAGCAGCCGTCTCGACTACCTCAGGCAACAGAGTAACTTCCTTCATAAGCTTGATCTCGCGGGCGTGAGTAAGAACTGAAAGTTCCTCCACTGAACGCTCACTTAACGTCACATCCCTTTGCGCCGCCATTCTCAACAAAGAAGCTATGCGAGCGTGTGCGTATTGTATATAGAATGCAGGATTTTCCATAGATTTCTCGACTGCCTTCGTAAGATCCAACACAGTCGCTTTGTCTAAGGAAGACGAGAGACACAGTATTCTGGTCGCCGACACTCCAAGTTTGTCCACTACAAATGAGAGAGGAATTGAGGTTCCCGCTCTTTTAGACATCTTAACGACCTGATTGGACTCCACTACAGACACCATTTGCCCTAAGAGTATCTCAAGGCGCATAGGGTCTATTCCAAGTGCATACATTGCAGCCTTCTGAGATGCAACCTGCCCATGATGGTCAGCTCCGAAAATATCGATGACGCGATCAAATCCACGAACCAGGAACTTGTTTCGATGGTACGCGATATCTCCAGCGAGGTACGTGAAGTCCCCATTTGACTTTCGGAGTACACGATCTCTTGAGTCTCCAATATCGCTCGTGCGT
This sequence comes from Actinomycetes bacterium, assembly GCA_021833085.1. The sequence goes on from JAKBGL010000004.1 coordinate 21,493, forward strand.
ATCCACAGCGCTCCATCATGTTCGTAGACAAAGCCTTTGGCATCAAGTTCAGAGATAGTCTCCTCTACCGCTCCTGACTCTTCAATCGACGCCTGCGAATACCACACGTCAAACTCCACGCCAAAGTTCTCTAAAGACACTCTGATCTCGTCTATAATTCGCTCTGCAGCCCATTTCCCAGCGGCCTCGACTTCGAGCTCTCCATAGTAGTTACTCGCTAACTCCACCACATAGTCACCCAGGTAGCCCCCTTCTGGCGGTTCAGATCCTTCTTTACGAGCGAGAATCGACTCGCCGAGGCTCCTTATCTGGCCACCAGTGTCATTCACGTAGTACTCTTTCGATACGTCATATCCGCTTCGTTTTAAAACCCGAGAAAGAGCGTCACCATACGCCGCCCACCAACCGTTCCCGATGTGCAATGGTCCGGTTGGGTTAGCCGAGACGAACTCAACTTGAACCTTCTCGTTTCGTCCTACATCCACACGTCCAAAGGATTCTTCGCCCTCTTCCAAGACTTGGCAGACTTGCATATGGAGATGCACGGGCTTCATCTTGAAGTTGATAAATCCTGGTCCCGCTACTTGATATCCTTGTGTAAATGGGAATGAATTGAACACAGACGTGTCAATAAGTTCAGAAGCAAAATCTCGCGGACTTTTACCAAGTCTCTTTCCAAGCACCAACGCTGCATTGGTTGAAAACTCTCCGAACTCTTCGTTTTGCGGTCTCTCTACTACAAATTCAACGTCCAACCGTTGAACCCCTACCTCAATAAGAGCCGCCTCAATGAGTTCACGGAGCTCAAGCTCCCACCTTAACATCTCTCCTCCTTGTTACGACCTCGTGGCGGCGCAACGTTTGGACATAGCCTAAAGCACATACGAGGTAAAACTGGCACCTACCATTGGCAGACCACGCATGTCTTTGGGTGAACTCGAAATATCAGGGAAAATCGAAGTTTGCAGTCCCCGGCTATGCTTCTTCAAGTAGTCTTGATAGACAGTTTTGCCCTCGTAGCTCAGTGGATAGAGCGCTGGCCTCCGGAGCCAGGCGCGCAGGTTCGAGTCCTGCCGAGGGCGCTTAAGTTTGCTTGAAGACCTTTCCTACCTAACACATAGAGACGCTCAAATCTCCTTAGGACTGACTAAATTCCCCACTGAAATCCGAAGTCCCCGTAAATTCCGTCACCCGGTATCGCAGGGCGCCCACCTGGATCACATGGGAGAGATCATGGGTTCGGCGTGCTTCGACTTTGAGAGCGAAGTGGTGGAGTTTAACGCCGATTCAAACCATATACACCCGCTGGTGAACATCTCCACCAAAGGTATCGGTATCGAGACTGGTAAACGACTTGAAAGGTGTCTCTGTGTGGAGGCTCCGTCAAGACTTCTGTGAAGTTCCGACAACACTACTGGCGAGCGAACAAGCTCTGGTCTGGTTCTTTCTTTGGAGGATCCGTCGGCGGAGCGTCATTGTCGTTTCTCCGTCGATACACCTCCCAACAGAGTCGGCCAGACACGTAATTGGCGATTCACACCACCCCAAAGGGAGTCGACTGCACTGTGGTCAGATGTGCTCTCTTAGGTTCGTGCGCGGCCAAAAGTGTTCGGACTCGGAACTTCACAAAGTTCCCCATCCCAGGTAACTGCGCTTATTTCGTTTTATGAGCTTGTTCATGGACTCTCCCGTGTGACCCTATTCGATGGACGACGCGGTTCACACTCCATCCCGGTCGAGGGACCTTGAGTCACCCAATAAGAACCACTTCATCGTGACACTTGCATAAGTGTCGGCCAGACTTGCGGAAACGACATTGTCTGCACTAAATTGATGAATTGACTCAAAGTGGCGCCGGACTGTCGAAGAAGTGCTGATAGTGCCACTCGGGCGAGTTCCCGATTAGTCAATTAGGACAATCACAGTTCTGCCTCCTTGATCGCGCAGTCGCACGGTCCACCCCGTTCGCCGATTTGTGCAAAACCAATCTTCACGAGCCAAGCGACGGCCTCTTGACCGGAGCCAACGAGCAGCGCGGGATCGCTCAGGTCGATACAGTAGTGATGATCGGTGACTCCATTGAGTCGGGAAGGTCCTCCTCTTCGAAGCACAAGCCCAGCGCTTCTTCGAGATTCGCGAGAGCCTCATCAACAGTCTCACCCTGACTTACTACGTCGACGT
>JAKBGL010000110.1 GCA_021833085.1 Actinomycetes bacterium
TCCATTTACCAAAACATTCGCTTCAAAACTGCTCTTTGCAGGCGTCACAACGTTTTGGACTCCTAGGTAAGTTACTTTCGCTCCAAAGAACTCAGCGCTTTGACCCCTAGTCAAGCGCACCTCTCCTTTGTGGCCAAAAGACGTCGCCGAGACGAGAGCAAACGCAATCAATGCCACACCAATGTGTACGACCATACCGCCATTGCGTTTTGAACACAACCCTCTAATGAAGCCCCTTTGTCGTCCTATAGCTATGGTAGATCTATAGATCTGATATGCCGCAGACACAAGAGCGAAGGTTGCCAACGAGAAAGTAGCGAGGATATCCAGCTGGTACTCTCCTGAGATAACCGATAACGCTAGAACTGTGATAGATGCTACAGCAGGAACTCGTATCCTGTCTCCAATCTCAGCAAGTGTCGAAGATCTCCAAGGAACCACGGGGGAGATTGCCATAAAAAACAACAGCAACAACCCTATCGGTGCCGCAAATGAGTCGTAGTAGGGGGTGCCTACCGTCACAGGCTCAGGTGAGACTACCTGCACAAGCAGAGGAAACGTTGTACCCAAGAGCACAACGAACGCTAGTCCGGTAAACAGCAAGTTGTTGACGAGTAAAGCAGTCTCTCTGTTTAAAGACGTCCTGACTCGTCGTCCCGAGCGCATCCTCTCAGCTCTGTAACCGACGAGGCCTACAGAAAATACCAGTACCGCACCGAAGAATACGATCAAAAGATCACCAAGGTTAGAATCTGAAAAAGCGTGAACTGACTCAAGCACGCCCGATCGGGTAAAGTAAGTTCCAAGAATTGTAAGAGCAAACGCAGCAGAGATCAAGGAGTAGTTCCATACTCTCATTGAGTAGCGCTTTTGTTGAGCCACAGAAGAGTGCAGATACGCGGTTGCACATATCCACGGCAAAAACGCAGCGTTTTCAACCGGATCCCACGCCCAAAATCCTCCCCACCCAAGGACCTGATAAGACCACCAAGCACCAAGGGCGATTCCAATCGTTAGCGCCGTCCAAGATAAAAGAGTCCAAGATCGAGTACGTTGTAACCAAAAGTTTTCTTTCTCTCCAGTGATTAGAGACGCTGACGCAAAAGCAAAAGGTACCGTCATTCCAACAAAACCTGCATAGAGCATAGGTGGATGAATCGCTACCAGAGGGTAGTCCTGAAGTAACGGATTGGGGCCTTGTCCATCTGCTGGTATCACCCCTACGGTGTGTACGAAGGGATTAGCTGGACCAACCATCAAAGCGACGAAGAATACTAAAACCAGTCCTGCTATTACAAGAGCCCACGATGTGGTTCGATCGCTTGCGTATCGCCGAGTAACCACGACCATCGCGACTATGAAAAGAGAAAGAATTAGAGCCCAAAGCAACATCGAACCTTCTAATGCCGACCACATACCTGTTATCGAGAATAAGAGAGGGGTCTCCTTGGAGTTATTTTGAACCACGTACTCCAAGGAGAAGTTATGTGAAATGAGCGCCTGTTCCATAGCAGCCGTAGATGCCACAAGTCCACCAGCAGACAGGACTAGAAAGTATCGACCTTGACGTCTTGCAAACTCAGAGTCTTTAAAGATGCTGTACAGAAGCGTTAAAACTCCGAAAGAGGCTGCCACAACTCCAAGAAGAATACCTGTGCGTCCAACTGCAATGTCCACTAACTCGCGCCCCCTGGATCTTTAATCCGACTCGGATGAGCTGCCACGTAGTTAGCCGAGTGTTTAACCATAATTTGGTCGGACAAAAACACATTGGATGCATTTGACGAGAAGTGGCCCACGACGACCACAGGGACAGAGGGTTGAAATAGCTGCGGTGGTGCGCCTATCTCAACGACTGGAACCACCGTATGATCAAACCTAATAGAGAAGTTTACCCCCGATGCAGTTGGTTGAACAGTGCCAGGGACCACCACCCCTTCCATGCGAAAGGTCGAAGTCCCAAGGTGTGTTTTATCAGCGACCGCTTGTTGGGCTGTGTAGAAGTAGACGAGTGCAGAAGACAGACCTTTATAGAGAATGAAAACCAGCGCAGCAACGACCACAAATATCGCAGCCACTGCGGAACGTTTTATCTTTTTTTTTCTTCTCTTCGCCCCTGGGATCTCCTTCCAGTCTGTAGTGTATCGACTCGAAGTGTCTAGTACCTCCGACTCAGGAGTCATTATTAGAGTTCCCATGTTGCTTACCCTCATCGTCTTCCGTGAGGACTACTGCTACATTAAGCTTCTTCGATCTAGCAGTGAGCCAGACTGAATATGAACCAAGACCTGCCGCAACTGCGATGTATCCAGCTTCAACAAAACCATTCATCAAAAAGACCTCCTCGATAGATTTTCAGACCGTGCCCACTCGTTCTTTGATCGCTCTTTCTATGGTTTGATCTTCAAGCTTGAACTGAGCCTTAGCTATGTCGTACCTCTTTATCACCATCCAGACATAGACCACGGTAAAAGACAAAAATCCTAGAAGCAGTGTCCAAGCCATCTCTCCGTGGATCTTCGGATTTAAGTCAGCGTTGAAGACCGTCGCACTTTGGTGAAGGGTCTTCCACCAAACTACCGACTGATGAACTATCGGCACATCGATAAAGGCTATAAGTGCGGCTACAGCAGAACGCTTCGCTCTTTGCTCTCTATCTTCACTTACTCGCCTTAAAGCAAGATAACCGAGGTAGAGAACCAACAGTAGAGCCGTGGTTGTAAGCCGAGCGTCCCATGTCCACCAAACACCCCAGGTCGGTCGGCCCCAGATCGAACCAGTTATTAGGGTAAGGGCGGTAAAGACAACACCTACCTCAGCAGAGGAAGCCGCTAGCAAGTCCCACTTGTAGTTCCTAGTCTTTTTCCAAAGATAAGCTAAGCTCGATAGGGAGGTAACTCCATAGGCTAGATACGCCACCCAAGCCACAGCCGGATGCACATAGATCAAGCGAACCAAGTTTCCCTGGAACACATCTGGAGGAGTAATCCAAAGTCCCATTACGTAAGTTACGCCAACCGTTACAAGAGCAAAAGCCCCTACCAATGCTACCCAACTCTTCCTAGCCATTGCTACTCCTCCAAAACCGACCCAAAGGTCAACGTTCCCAAAGATAGGAACGCAGCCGCAAATAGTATGAGTAGACCAACCCACGGATCTCCCAAACCAGCCTTGCCCGCAATCTCATTTTCCCACGCTTTAGTACCACTTAGCAAAACGGGTGCGACCACAGGAAGTAGCAGTAACGGCAGGATAGTTTCCTTTGCTTTGGAGGCAGAAGTCATGGCAGAGAATGTAACTCCTACCGCCAAAATACCTAAGGTTCCAATAAAGCCAGAGAAGGCAAGATCAACAAGTTCGTGCAGGTGAGCGGAGTATAGAAACACAATGCCCAGCGTTAAAAATACCTCCAAAACTACCATCTCGACCAGAACAGCAAACACCTTACCGATGTAGATACCAGCTGGGTCAAGTCCGTAAAGTATGAGAGCATCCTTAGCGCCGTTTTCGGACTCTAAGGCAAAACTTCTCTGGAGTGCAAGCAACGAAGAGAACAAAGTAGTCACCCAGTACAGTCCGGGAGCTACCGTCACGAGAAGTGTGGGGTATTTATTGAATGCGAAAGCAAAAATTATAAGGACGACAGCGACGAACGGGAGGATCTGATTGAATACAACCCTTGATCGTAGCTCGATTCTAAGATCCTTCAGAGCTATGACTTTGGCCGCTTTGAACACTTATCAATCCGCCTTATTCACAAAATGCCTGGCCAGACTCCATCCGATACCTTCTATCAGACAGAGCTAACATACGTTCAAACTCATGAGAAGCCACTACTACTGACTTCCCAAGCTCTTTAAAACGAACAGACGCCATCTCTAGGAGTTCTTTCCCATCTTGGTCCAAAGATGCGTGTGGCTCATCCAAGAGTAGTAGTTCACACTCTCTAGAAAACGCTGAGGCCAAGGAGACTCGTTTACGCTGTCCAGCAGATAAAGTACCGACAAGTTGACTAAGGAGTGGTCCTGAGATTCCAAACTCCTCTGCGTATGAAAACGCCCTATCTTTGGGGATATCAAGACAAGAGGCGATAAACTTCAAGTTTTCTGTGACAGTAAGCTCATTGTACAAAAGCGTGGCGTGGCCAACATAGCCTACATATCGCCGAATCTCTGCTCTAGAGCCTCGAAGGTCTATGCCGTAGACTTTCGCCGATCCTTCACGAAACCCGCACACTCCCGCACAGAGCTTGAGCAAAGTCGTCTTACCAGAGCCGTTAGAACCAGCGATAAGAACGATCTCCCCTTCATAAACGTCAAAGCTACATCTTGCCAAGGCGGGAAATCCTCCCAGGAGGACCGTAACCTCTTCTACTTTTACAACCTGACGTCCATATGTCATCGCCGCTTCATAGACTACTGTCCGTTGACCTCACGTTTCAAAGTTGCATAATCAGACTTCACCATCATCTCAACTAAGTCTTGAAACGATGTTGAACTCGACCAGCCAAGCCCAGTCTTGGCCTTCTCAGGGTCTCCAACGAGAAGATCGACCTCAGCCGGCCTAAAGAATCGCTCGTCAAGTTTGACATAACGCTCCCAATCAAGGTCCAAGGTAGCAAATGCTAGCTCACAAAACTCCCTCACTGAGTGCGTTTCACCGGTGGCTATCACGTAGTCATCAGGTGAGTCCTGCTGTAACATCATCCACATTGCTTTTACGTAGTCGACTGCATAACCCCAGTCGCGCTTTGCGTCTAAGTTACCTAACGCAATGTGGTCATCTAAGCCAAGTTTTATTCGAGCAACTCCATGAGATATCTTTCGGGTAACAAACTCTAGACCTCTTCTAGGAGACTAGAT
>JAKBGL010000111.1 GCA_021833085.1 Actinomycetes bacterium
GGGGTGAACTTTCCAGATGAACTCAAGATGTCTCTTACAACTACCGAACCAGTCGCTGGATTTATAGCTAGTAGCTGACCAGTAGACTGCTCAACTCCCCATATCAAGGCATCGGCAGTACTAGATAGGGTAAATCCCACAGGGACTTCGTTATTTGACGTAGTAGTGCCGAGGGAGGCTGAGATCTGGATGAGTCTGTAACTTTGTCCAAAGTTACTTGGAACTGCAATCGGTAGATGTTGAATGTCCGCTGAATTAGTTCATGAAGCGTTTATTGGATAGATAAAAAAGAGAGGATTTACTCCTGATTCATACTTAGGCACACCTCTGTTTTTGTCATTTCAAAGAGTAAGAAGGAGCCTCTTGTGTCTAACTGGAGCAAATGAATGCAGCGAGTGACCCAACTTGATTAAGCTCCACGAATGTCTTGGAGTGTCTGAGAGCCGTCACTATCTCAAATGGTGGTCGACCGCCTTGAGCAGGATCGTCAAATACGTCATGAATGGCGAGTACTCCTCCTTGGATAAGCTTGGGGGACCAGTCGATGAAGTCGCTCCAGCTTTGAACAGAAGAGTGGCCCCCGTCTATGAAGACTAATGCTGCTGATCCTTGGGGGAATAACTTGGCGTAGTTGCTCGAATCGCCTACCACTGCCATGACGCGTTCTGTGAGGTTTGAAAGTCTAAGTGTGTCTCTAAAGGTATTGAAGGTCTCAAGGTCTTGAGAGACGCGGTGCCTAAGACGTTGGTCAAAGTACGGAAACGGCGGGTAGTTCTCCTCCGATCCTTTATGGTGATCGATGGTAATGACTGTGCTCGACAACGCCTTGGCTGCACAAGCGAGGTAAAGTGTGGACTTTCCACAGTATGTGCCGATTTCAACCAGCGGATGCTCCGAGTTTCCTGGGGAGATAAGTGCAAGTTCATGGAGGTATGCACCTTCGACCCTAGGCATAAAGCCGGGTGTTGCGTCTATGAGTCTCTGTATCGCTGGTTCTATAGGCAACTTGGTCCTAACTGTGAGCCTCTGACTTAGAGTCGCTCCTCCGTTTTTTAAAGCCTACCTCCTTTGGAAGCACCAGGCGGAAGTCTGATCCCTCTCCAACTTTTGAGGTTACTTCGACCTTGCCGCCTAAATTTAAGGCAGCTCGCTGTGCAAGCGAAAGTCCAAGTCCCGATCCGCCGCTTTGTCGATCGCGTCCGCTGTCAACTCTGTAGAGACGATCGAAGATGAGAGGGAGGTGCTCGCTTCCAATTCCGATTCCATTGTCATTAACTCCAATTACGACCTCGCTGTGAGATCGCTCTTGTACATAGAGGAGAATGACTCCTTCTTTTGAACCTATGTATCGTATAGCGTTAGTTAGAAAGTTTTGCATGACCATATCCAGAAGGTGTTTATCGGTTGTGATGGTAATTTTTGACGAACCTTCAACTTTGACTGTGGCTCGCTTCTCAGATGACTGGGGTTTGAGGCGAAGAGCTAGTTCTTCTAGATAGGCCCTTACGTGTATCTCTTCTGTAGTTTTCCGATACAACATATCTAATGTGTCAAGGTTGCGCAAGTCTTCGAGCAGGCTCTTTACCCGTTTGGTCTCCATCTCAATAATTGCGACCACTTCTTCTCTCTCTTTGGAGTCTGAGATTGTACCGTCGGAGAGTGCTAGGGCGAAGCCAGATATCGAATTTAAAGGCGTAGCGATCTCATGTGCGAGATCTGACAGGAATCTTCTTTTGGTTGCCTCCGACTCTTCAAGGTGTTGAGCCATAAAGTCAAATGCTTTAGCTAACTTTGCAATCTCCTCGGGACCGTCTGGAGATATGCGGGCAGATAGATCTCCAGATGCTATCTTTTCTGCTGCGTCGACTACCTCATCTATCGGTCCTCGCAGACTCCGAGTGAGGAGCGTCCCAGTTAAAAGACCTGCCAAAATGATAAGAAGAGCAAGTACTGCAGATACTACGGTGATCTCAGTCGATACCGATGAGAGTGATCCTACTACTGTGTAAATCGTTATGCGATACGACCCTTCGTTGGCAGTGATCGATATCTCGCGGCCCGACGGAAACTTTGGTGCGGAGACGAAGTAAGGCTTAGATTCGCGTCGCACAAGGATGCCAAAGGTGTCTTCGTTAGCTTGTGCGATAGAGCTGAGATCCAGCAAGGAGTGACTTCGTTTAAGTGTCGCTTTTATGTCAGATGCCAAGAAAACCATCTTTTGGTCCGAACGTTGCACCTGCGCTCGTTGTTCAATGACGGTAGCTAGAAAGTACGACATGACTAACCCGACCACAGTTACCGCAAGTGTGGAGAGTAAGATTAGGTTTCGTATAGAACCAAAACGCTTGAGCATTACACGTCTAGCCGGTAACCTATGCCGCGTAGAGACTTTACGTTCAAGACATCGCCGAGTTTTTTACGAAGAGAGGCGATGTGTACGTCTACCGTCTTTTCGACTACATAACTCGTCCCCCAACCAGCCATCAAAAGACTCTCTCTAGTAAATACCTTGCCGGGATTTGTGGCAAATATCCAAAGTAGATCGAACTCGCGTCTTGATAGCTCTATCTCTCTATCTGCTACGAAACAACGCCTAGAGGCACGGTCAAGGTGAACCTCTCCGATATCAACGGTGGAAACGTACTTTCTGTCTCCCTTTGCCCTTCTAAGATGCGCCCTAATGCGGGAGAGCACCTCGTTGGGGGAGTAAGGTTTCACTACATAGTCGTCGGCACCAATCTCCAATCCGGCTACCTTCGCTGCCTCTTCACCGCGGGCAGTGAGCATGATGATGGGGATATTGGATCGAGTACGAATCGCTCTTACTAAGTCGTATCCGTCGGTTCCGGGTAGCATCACGTCGATAAGAGCTAGGTCCGGCGCACTTTGTTCCATGGCGCGCATCGCCTCCACGTAGTCGCCGGCTTCGATCACTTCGTAGTCGTCTTTTACGAGGTACGTTTTTATTAGCTTACGCTGCGATATCTCGTCGTCTACGACCAGTATCTTGTCATGAACTTTGGTGTTATTTTCCATCTCCGACGTTCAGCTAACTCATTGCTCTTTCACTGTAGAGATCTCCGAAGCGATCCGAATGTTTCAAGTTGATAAAGCCTAGGATAGTGCCTCAGTGATCTTCGATCCGTAGTTCTCTCTAAATCGGAGGTTGAGGCGGTATCTTTCAAGCTGTTGAGAGAGGGTTCGCCGTCCCGTTGGCATTTCGTGCTCTTCAAAGAACTGGAATATCTCTGGCGCTAGTTTTGAAGATATCTCTCCGCAAAGGAGAGATATGGTTCGAAACATCGATGACCTTCCCCTGTCTGGGAAACGTTCACTTAGCTCCTCGTAGTTGTCAAATATGAAGTTAATTGCCCTGTCCCCTGTGTGTGGATTACCAACAAGATTGGCTAAGACTATGAAGGCGTCTTGAATGCGAATCTCTGATCTGCACATCTCGGCGACCTTTTGTGTCAAAGTAGGTGACTTAAATGCAGTTATTGCATAAAGGTTTCGTAGGCGATCTTGAGGATCTCTTGGATTGCGATATCGATCTAACATAAACGCGAAATCACTGTCATCACCGTGTGTAGCTACAGTCCTGAGAACGGGGTTGGCTAGGTTAGGAGGTAAGGTTGAAACACCAGAGATATCAAGCCTGAACAGATCTTGTGCTTTGGCGCTGATCTCTCGATCTCGTCCGATCACTCCAAGGGCTTCAAAGGCTATCGCTCTGGCCAAGGAGACCTCTTCGGGCTCGTTGTCGTTCTCGTCCAGTTGAAACTCGTCGATGATGGGCGAAAAAATCTCTACACATAGGTCTTTGACGACCCCCTTTTGGTTTTCGTCGGCGATACGATGCATCAGCGAGAGGGTAGAGTACATGATGCGGAGTACGTTGGGGTTTCTCTCGGACTTTGAATGCCGCAGTAAGGTAACGTAGTGTTTTAGAGACTCTTTCTCTGCTAAAACTAATGCCCATGTATCTGATACAAGGTTAAATCTCTCTAGGACGCTGTAGGTGCTATATCTGGAGACGATACTGTCACGAAGTGAGCCTTCGTATCTTGTTCGATACACCCCAGTTCCTCCAGCATTTACAAACAGGTCTTCACCTTCTTCTCCTAAGTCCAAATCAAGAGACTTGTCTGTAAGCAGGGTGACCTGAGTCTTGTTGCCAACTCTGATGCTTAGTGGTACCAACCATGAGTCGCCAATACTTCCCTTTGAGTCCTCCGCTCTACTTAGATAAGCGAATGGCTCCTGTCTGATAGTAAGAGTAGATCCGCTTCTTGATGAGGTTATGAGCGGATGTCCTCCCTGAAATACCCAGCTTTTCATGATCTGCCCCATTGGCTGACCGCTTGCTTCTTCGATACAATCCCAAAGATCGGTAGTTTCGGCGTTTGCGAGTCGGTACTTTTCGAGGTAGAGAGAGACACCAGATCGGAACTTCTCGATTCCCAGGTACTGTTCAATCATCCGCAAGACCGAGGCGCCTTTTTCGTAGGTTAGGAGGTCGAACATGTCTTCAGCGTCTGCCGGAGAGATGACTGGATACTCGATCGGTCTAGTTGAAGGCATCGCGTCTACGTCCATAGCTTCTAAACGGCTGGTTCCAAAGGAGTCCCACCTGTTCCATTTCGGCCTAAAGGCGTCGCAGGCGACAAGCTCCATATAGGTAGCGAAGGCTTCGTTGAGCCAAATTCCGTTCCACCACTTCATGGTTGCGAGGTCTCCGAACCACATATGTGCAATCTCGTGGCAGATGACGTCTGCGACCCGTTCGAGCTCTGCTTTAGAGGCGGTTTTTGTGTCTATAAGCAACAGTGCTTCCCTAAAGGTTAC
>JAKBGL010000112.1 GCA_021833085.1 Actinomycetes bacterium
GGGACTTGGGGCATGGGGGATGTACCTAATGCGCAAAAAGCGCCTAGACGACTCAAAGTGGTTCAGAAAGGCGGCGATCGCGGCGATGCCGCTCCCCTTTATAGCCAATACGACTGGATGGATCTTTCAAGAGACCGGGCGTCAACCATGGGTAGTATACGGACTTCTCAAGACGTCACAGGCGGTCTCACATCTGTCCGCGCTCGACGTCGGGACCACCTTAGTGGGATTTACTCTACTTTATGGAGTTCTTGCTACCGTAGACGTTTCGTTGATGGTTCGTTATGCGAAAAAGGAGATTCAGTCTCTAACTGAGAACGGTGAGGTAGGGGATTCGTCCCACGAAATGGAAGACGAAGAGTTTGATTCTTTGGTCTACTGAGGAGTTTTGATATGCATGTAAGCGGAGTTCAGCTATTTTGGTTTATACTCATCGGCGTTTTGTGGGCCGGATACTTCTTCCTCGAAGGATTTGACTTTGGAGTAGGCATGCTCATGCCCTTCGTAGCCAAGACTGACTTAGAGAAACGTGCGCTCATAAACGCAATTGGACCAACTTGGGACGGAAACGAGGTCTGGCTAATAGTTGCAGGTGGTGCTACTTTTGCATCGTTCCCACTTTGGTACTCGACCATGTTTTCAAGTTTTTACTTTGCGCTTTTTATCATCTTGGTGGCTTTGATCCTACGAGGCGTTGCATTTGAGTACCGCGGTAAGGGGAACTCTGAAAGATGGAGACGTAACTGGGATAGAGTTATATTTTTTGGCTCATTGGTTCCTGCTTTTCTATGGGGCGTTGCATTTGGAGATCTCATTCACGGAATACCGCTAAACGCTAGTGGCGTCTTTACTGGCAACTTCTTTGACTTGTTACAGCCCTATGCTTTGGCCGCTGGGGCCGCGATGACCTTGGTTTTTCTACTACACGGATCTTTGTTCTTATCGCTGAAGCTCGATGGTGACCTAAAGGATAAGGTCGTGGAGAAGGTGAAGATAGTTGCACCTTTCGCAACGGCAGTGCTGTTGCTCTTTTTGGCCTGGACTTATCTCGTTGCTCGAAGCGATGGGCACTCAGGTGATGTTCCCGGATTTATACCGGTTGCGGCGTTGCTTATCGTCGCTTCGGTGTCATGGTTGGCTCGGGAGCGACTCTTTGGTTGGGCTTTCATATTTACAGGCGCCGCGATCGTTGCGATCACTGCGACGATCTTCATGACCCTTTATCCTGATGTCATTATGTCGTCGACTGCGGCTAGATACTCGTTGTCGATAACTAAGGCAGCCTCTCAACCGTACACCCTTCACGTCATGACCGTGGTCGCTATCATCTTTACGCCCTTTGTACTCGCTTACCAAGCGTGGTCTTACTGGATCTTTAGGAAGAGAATTACTCTGCCGGCCTCTGCTGCTGCTACAACTTCCGAGCCCGACCCAAAGTAAAAGGATGAGCTTCGATATCTAAGTAGGTTTGTTTTGGATCTATTATCTTGGAGATGAGTAAAAGGAGGAGTCGACTGTGGCACCGCCTTTAGATCCAAGGGTGTTACGCCATAGTAGGAAAAGATTAATCTTAGCGGGTGGGATAGTAGTTTTTGAGACGGCTTCGGCCCTACTCCTTGCACTCTCAGGACTACAGGTTGGACGTGTCCTTCAGTTGGTCGTAACTGAAAATGATCCAAGTTTGGCTGTTCGTCCCATTGAGCTTTTTGGGATTTTCTTTGGACTGCGGCTTGCATCTGTGCAGCTAGCTAGCTACAGCGCGCTCAGGCTAGGTTCGGATCTTGCAGATCAGTTTCGGAGACTGCTCATAGATCATAGCAGAAGTCACAGTGTTGCAGAGTCTGAGTTGGGTTACCTGGTTACAGATGGAATGCACTCGGTGGTGAACTACGTTCAGAGACTTCTACCAGTTTTAGTTGGTTCGGTAACTGTGACTCCGATCCTTTTGCTTTTTGTACTGTCGCAAGGCGTCTTGTACTTTGTTGAGATCCTTGTCGGACTAGCCGTTCTCCCGATCCTTATGGTCGTAATCGGGAAAGCTACGAGAGCCAAGGCAGTTGAAAAGCTCGATGCAACGATCCGTCTCAATGGGTTATACCTAGATACACTGAAAGGGCTAGGTACTCTCAAGTCATTTAACAAAGCCAAGCTTCAAACCACGTCTATAGCTAGAGCCTCCTCTAAGCTCAAGAGTTCAACTCTTTCGGTACTTCAGATAGCCTTCGCTTCAGGAGTCGCCCTTGACACCTTGGTCTCTATCGTGGTCGCGGTAGTGGCAGTTTCTATTGGGATAAAGCTCAATGACGGTGGACTCTCCTTGGAGGTCGGTGCCGCAATACTTTTTGTTACTCCAGAGGTGTTTGCTCCCATTCGAGGTGCAGCTTTACAGTTTCACGCTTCTCAAGATGCGGTGGCTGTTTTGGATCGAATTGAAACGCACCTCGGCAAAGAGGAAGGAGCAGTAGTTGCCCAGAGGCCGGCTGAGCGGATCGAGGTACGCTCTGAAGCGGACTTTCACATAAAGGCTCTAGAGTTTCGTGACTTCGGAGTGGTTGTTCTTGAAAGGTGTATAGAGTTGCGACTAACTACTCAAGTCGAGGTGGGTAAGTGGCTTGGCGTGAGTGGTGAAAGTGGAAGTGGTAAGAGCTCATTTTTACGGGCTCTTGTTGGAGAGTCGAACTCTGTCGGCGAGGTAGCGGTAAGGTTGGGGTCAGGAACCACAAGATCACTTATGCCTACCGAGATCGCCTACGTTCCAGCTCGGCCTGGATTCTTTGAGGGAACCTTGAAAGACAACTTATCTCTTTATAGGGCTGAAGTGACACCAAAACAAGTTGCCGACGTGCTAAGGGCAGTGCGATTACCTGAGTTCGAAGGTCGGTTGAACCAACTTGTTTTGCCTGGTGGCGCTAACTTTAGCTCGGGAGAACGTCAGCGCCTTGGAGTAGCTCGGGCCGTGTTGTCGGGTCGAGCTATATGGGTATTGGACGAACCCACAGCACATCTAAATCCCTCGCTAGAAGAAGAGATACTTGAAGACCTCAAGTCTCTTTCCAAAGGGAAGATTGTGGTCGTGGCAACGCACTCCGAGTTAGTGGCTCACCGCTGTGAACGCATCATTGAGATTAGCGAGGGCAGATGTCTCTTTCAAAGATAGGCGGCGCTTTGTACAAGGAGAAGAGATGGTCGGTCCTCGGGTACTTCGGATCTGGTGCTATGGCTTATCTCTCTCCCGGCGTTCTGTTTGCATTTTCAGCTTACCTACTGTCTAAGTCCGCCTTGAAGCCTGGCATCTTGACTCTAGGAGTTGCGATAGGGTCTGTAAGGTTTTTTGCTGTAGCACGCGGAGCGTCTCAGTACGGTGAGAGATTGATCGGACACGGCTTGGTCCTTGAGTATGTATCGAGGGTTCGAGTTGCACTGTTTGAGTCGCTTTCAAAGGTCGTACCACATCGTTTGACTCCAGGACTATTTGGGGACCTTATGGCAGCGCTGAATGGAGATTTGGAGGAGGTTCAGTCGTTACTGTTGAGGCTTGTTGGGCCTATTTTGTCTGCACTTGTAGCTGCCCTTGTTGCGGTAGTCATAGCGTTCACTTTCTCAGTAATGTTCGGCGTTGTGACATTGGTTGTCTTAGTAGTAATGGGTGTCTTGGCTCCTTGGCTTTTTTATGGCACCTATAGGAGACACATGGACAAGATCACTGGGATCAGATCGCAGGTATATCGTAGCGCAAGTTCTGTAGCTGAGACGTTTAGTGAGCGGAGGCTTTTGAGAGATCGAGACGTCTTGGTCGAAAACCTCTTGGAGGGGACCTCTCGCTTAGGTAGCGCTCAGATCCTCATTGGATCCGGACAGATTGCAATGGCGTCTGTCGAGGCTTTAGTAGAGGTCGTCGCATTGGTTGCTACGACTTATTTAGGCGTCGTCCAGATCGAAAGTCATCACTTAGGTACGGTCTATGTAGCTGTTGTTCCGTTCTTGCTGCTTGGAACGTTGGAGGGGTTGTCCTCGGTAGCGGTTGAGATATCTCATTGGCTGTCGGCTTCGCCCTCGATTCAGCGGCTAGATCAGATGTTATCTTTTCAATCCAGAGAACTTACAAGTTGTCAGTTAGAGTTGAGTGGCCAAGGGCCCTTAGATCTAGAGATAGATGATGTATATTTTTCCTATCCTCAAAGCGAAAGACCGGTACTAGAGCACCTATCCCTTTGTCTCAACGGCGGCGAACATCTACTAGTTAGTGGAAGAAGTGGAAGCGGAAAGTCTACGCTTGCGTCTTTGATCCTCGGAGGAAGGTTGCCGACCTTGGGAGAGGTTAGGTTGGGCGGTTTATCGACTAGAGGTCTCTCTGAAGAGACGATCTCGGAAAGGGTAGGTTATCTCGGACCAGAGCCTTACATCTTCAACGCGACGATAAGGGCCAATCTTTTGATCGCGGCCCCGACGGCTACTCCTTGGGAGTTAGAAGAGGTGTTGTCGAAGGTGGGTTTGACTGATTGGTTGCGGGCTCAGTCAGGAGGTTTGGATGAGAGGATCTCAATGAGTTCGGAGAACATATCCAGTGGTGAGCGGCAACGAATCGCTATCTCAAGGGTACTACTTCGTAAAAGCCGGACCTTAGTTTTTGATGAACCTACTTCAAACCTAGACGATGAAAACGAAAAGTTAGTAGTTGAACTTATCAATGAGCTATTCGCTGATGCATCGGTAGTAGCTATTACCCACTCCGAACTTTTTGCCTATAAGTATCGATACGATAAGCGCCTAGAACTCTAGCTACACCTTCGAGGGTTTTCTATATCGGTTACTTGTCACTGTGGTCGAGGAGA
>JAKBGL010000005.1 GCA_021833085.1 Actinomycetes bacterium
CCGAAAACGGGGGGACACCTGCAATCGAAAGCCACCCAACGATAAACGTAACAGACGTGACTGGCATAAATCGTCGGAGCGCACCCATCTTTTTAAGGTTTTGCTCATCGTTCATACCATGGATAACGGATCCAGCTCCAAGAAACAGCAATGCTTTATAAAACGCATGTGTTACCATCAAAAAGATTGCAGCTACATAGGCTCCCGTACCAATTCCTAGAAACATAAATCCAAGCTGTGACACGGTAGAGTAAGCGAGTACCTTCTTTATATCGCTTTGGGACGTCGCAGCCGTGGCTCCAAGAAGAGCCGTAGCAACCCCTACGATAGCGATCACCATCGAAGTGGTATGTGAGACAGCTAGAAATGGGTTAAGGCGAGCCATAAGGAACACCCCCGCCGTTACCATAGTCGCCGCATGGATAAGAGCTGAGACCGGAGTTGGTCCTTCCATCGCATCAACGAGCCAGACAAACAGAGGTATTTGAGCCGACTTACCAATAGCAGCTACAAAGAACAGCAAAGATACCCAAGTCGCAACCTCCTGTGGAGTACCAGCAGCCCCCGGAAGAATATGGCTATAACTCAAGGATCCAAGGTATTTGTATACCATAAACGACCCAAGCAAAAAGCCAGCATCGCCGATACGGTTCACAATAAAAGCTTTCTTCCCTGCGCTTGCGGCACTTGGTCTTTCAAACCAAAACGCTATAAGAAAGTAGGAGCAGGTACCGACACCCTCCCACCCCAAAAACGTGAGAGGAAGAGATCCGCCCACTACGAGTACCAGCATTGAAAATACAAATAGATTCAGGTAGACGAAGAATTGATGGAACCTCTCGTCGTGAGCCATATAGCCAATCGAGTAGATGTGTATCAAAAACGCGACACCGGTCACAAACAACACCATCGTCATCGTAAGAGGATCTAGGTACAAAGAGATGTCCACGTGCAAAGACCCAGCACTAAACCAACTATAGAGACGCTCTACATACACCCTTTGGTCGGACGGACGTGCGATGAGGCCCCTGTAGACAAAGAGTGATCCCAAAAAAGCTAACCCGACAGACGCTGACCCAACGATGCCGGCTCCTGGTCGTCCGAGACGACGACCAAAAAATAGAAGTACCAGAAAACTCAGTAACGGTAGACCTACCACAAATGGTAGAAGACTCATCATATCATCCTCTCAAAATATGAAGATCATCAGCTGTAACCTGACGTTTGCCTCTGAATATAGACACGATTAATCCAAGGCCAACGACTACCTCTGCAGCCGCTACCACAAGGACAAAAAACACTCCCACTTGACCCGCTATATCGTTGAGCATTCTTGAGTACGTCACTAATGTTAAGTTCACTGCATTCAACATCAGTTCAAGGCACATAAACATGATTAAAATGTTGCGTCGCACTAAAATGCCAAACGCACCTATTCCAAAAAGCGCGGCCGCCAAGATTAGGTACCAACTCCCAGGCACACTCACCCTAGTTCAACCTCCTCTTTTGCATCTGACTCCATCTCTAAAGCTAACTCCTCCGAAGTAGAGGCTCTCGGAATCCGCGAAAGCACAACCGCCCCCAATACCGCTACAACTAACAGCACTGAGGTAGCCTCAAACGGTAGGAGATACGTAGTAAATACAGCGCGAGCCAAGACCGCAATGTTAGAAACACCGTTAACTGCGGCCGTTACGGAGTGTGTACCGGTGGCCCAAACTCCCTTAGTGAGGATCGATAGTTCAATTAAGATAGCAATAACGAATAAAAGTCCAATCGGCAACTGCCACGTAACTGCATTCTTTGGCATGATGGACTCTCTTTTGTCGACGCCGAGCAACATGATCACAAACAAAAATAAAACGACGATTGCTCCTGCGTAGACAATGACCTGAACAGCAGCTAAGAATTGAGCACCTTGTTCAACAAACAGAACTGCAATAGCAAACAAGGTCATCACGAGCATTAAGGCAGCATGCACCGGATGTCTTAGCGTGACCACACCTACAGCCCCTACCAACGCTGCCAAAGCCGCGGCGATAAACGTCACGAGATCAGGCATTGTAACTACGGCTAACACCTAGCGCACCTCCCCGCCGAATCGCCTGAGTATCTTTGACGCCGCCACCTCGCGTAACGAAAAATGATTCCTTTCATCGGCCTTGACCTCACTACTTTGTCCAACCTCTGGTGGTCGAATACCGTACCCGAGTTCTCCAGACCAAGACACCACACCTTCGTATTCATGATCGCCCTGCGGAGCAGTTGCCCTCATCCAAGCTGACGTCAATTCATCCTCTCCCTCTCTCCAGTCCTCCCAGCTGAGATTCTGAGGCATACCGTCATCGTCGACCAAAAGTTCTTTCTTTGTGTAGATAGCGTCATCTCTGTTCGTAAATGAAAATTCAAACATCTTCGACTCAGTTATCGCCTCAGTAGGACACGCTTCTACACAAAGGTCGCAGTGAATACACCGTAGATAGTTGATCTCATACACAAAGCCATACCGTTCTCCAGGTGAAACGGGAGCGTCCATCGGATTGTCCTTGCCTCTTACGTATATACAACGCACTGGACATACTGCTGCGCATAACTCACAGCCAATACACTTTTCAGTACCGTCTTCATAGCGATTTAGAACATGTCGTCCATGAAAACGTGGTGGCTTTTCTCTCTTCTCCTCGGGATACTGCTTCGTTATTCGAGGCTCAACTATCTGCTTAAATGTAAGGCGGAAACCCTTCAATCCGTCAAGTACGCCCATTTGAAACCTCCGTATCGCCCCGGGCAACTCCTTCTGGGGTTATTCTCGTTATCACACGCGTCCCGCCGCTGCCGCTAGCGTCACCAAATTTGGGTCTCCTCAGAGACGGTGTCTTTTCGGCAGGACTACTCAGTGATGAAGCCGCACCCCAAGTCGTCTTACCAACCGAAAACGCTCTATAGAGGAGACCGGCGCCTAGCACTAGTGCAACCAGCATGCCGAATCCAGCAACTTTAGAAATTTGCATTCCCGCTATCACCAAGAGCCAACCTAATGACAGTGGTATTAGCACTTTCCAGCCAAGGTCCATCAGCTGGTCGTATCGCAGTCTGGGTAAAGCAGCCCGAAGCCACACATATATGAAAGCAAACACGCCGGTCTTGACCACAAACCAAATTATGGGCCATAGCCAATGTAAAAAGTTCGGATCCGGACCATCAGGGCCCCCAAAAAACAAAGTCACAATCACAGCCGACATGGTAACTGTATTCATAAACTCAGCCAAGTAAAACAACGCGAAGCGTATTGAGGAGTACTCGGTATTAAAACCGCCAACGAGCTCTTGCTCTGCTTCAACAAGGTCGAAAGGAGGTCTGTTCAACTCTGCAGTAATGGCGATCATAAAAATAACAAATGGTATGACTCCTAGTCGAAGAATGTTCCAGTGGGGAACAACTCCAAAGAAAGAACCTTGCTGAGATATAACCATATCCCGGGTTGATAGGGATCCAGTGACTAGTACCACAGCAACGATAGAAAGGCCCATCGCTGCTTCGTAGGAAATCATTTGTGCGGATGCTCTCACGGAACCTAACAATGGATACTTCGACCCAGAGGACCAACCTGCAAGCATCACCCCATAGACCGAAATCGAAGACATGGCAAGAAGCAAGAGGATTCCCATTGGAGGATCGGCTACTTGAAGCTCTGTCCTGTACCCAAAAACATCTATGTAGCCTCCAATCGGAACGATTGTAAAAGTAAGAAAGGCTGGCACAATAGCCAGATATGGCGCAAGTTTAAAGACAAAACGATCTGACTGATCAGGGACTAGGTCTTCTTTAAAGAAGAGTTTTATTCCGTCTGCTAACGACTGTAGCAACCCAAAGGGTCCAGCTCTATTCGGACCAATTCTATTTTGCATATCCGAGATGACCTTACGCTCAAACCATACCATCAACATGACCGTCACCATCAAAACCGCGAAAGCTACTAAAACCTTGACGATCACTAAAATGACGACTCCTAGATTCACTCCTCCAAGCAGCAGAGGATCGGCTCCCATTACGCCTTCACCACCTTCACTAGATTCCCCTCTTCTAACTGGCTTATAGCTTCCAATCCAAATCCATCCACAAAGTCAACAACGACCATCCGATCTGGAACCGAGTCAGAGACCAAAGTTACCATTGGATCACTTTTCGCACCCTCACGAGCAAGAAAGGCCGATTCACCTTGTGCAATCCCTAAAAGTGAAGCTGTACGAGAAGATATTCTGATCCTTGGCTCAGGTGCAAAACCACAAAGCGTAGGTGACTCCTCGGACATCTGAGACTTTGAGTAAAGTCTTCGCATAAGAGAGAACTGCAACAAACCCTCATCGTCTGAGGCAACCACACCTGTCGACGCTAAATCTACCAGTAGTTCATCGATGAAATTTAATCCCTCGTTCTGTGCGCCAACACCTTGTTCTGCTTCGGACTCCGGTGCGAACTCTACGTTGCCGCTAGTCTCTGGCTCCTCCAAGGGAGCAGCTTGCCTTATGACGGAGGAGATCCCTGGGGTAGCAATAGGGTCTAATAGACGGCGGTTCGATATCTCTACCTTCATGGGCTTTATGGGCAACACAACGCCATCAACGTCTCTAGAAAGTAACCTCATATTAAATCCTCTATGAATCGGAGACAGGGCTACGATCTCACTCCAAATATCTTCCTCTTTCTCAAAGCCCAGGTCATGCCCTAATGAAGTTGCGATTGCCGATGCTATCTCCCATCCTTTTTGAGCCACACCTAGCGGAACTAACTTCTGACCAACTGACCCGATACGTCCTTCGACATTGGTGAACGTTCCAACATACTCACCAAAGGCCGCAAGGGGCAAAACTACATCTGCCAATTCCGTGAGGTCACCGAATATCGAGTCCACCGCAACGACAAGCGAACTTCTCTCAAGCGCCCGCTCAACTAACTGTCTATCTGGATATTCGGACAACGCGTCGGGACCCAACAAGAAAAGCACCTCTAGGTCCTGTTCTGAGGCCGCTACGAGAGCCTCGAGGCCATTCATTCCTTTCGACTTTGGGAGATTGGGCCAAGGTAAGTCAGACTTAGACACATCGATACTTTGACCACCAGGCAGGAGTCCCGGAGACATTCCCAAACGTAGAGCTCCCATGGTATTTGCTTTAGCGAAGACAGGCAACACCTTTGCACCTGGGTACCTCTTGAGTAACTGAGCGACTGCTAGGCTACGGGCGCCTTGCGTCTTAAGGACGTTCGACTGTCCAACAACAAAGACTACGCCTTCCCCGGCAAGCCCAGAGGACGAAACATCTCCAAACGACTCGAAGTTGAAGTTACGGAGTTTAGCTTCCATCTCCGATCCACCTGTTAAGACAGTTTCCGCCGCAACACCAGATAGCGATGTCAAATGATCGACGACTTCAACCATACGAATGCGCTTCGCTAAGGCCGCCTCTCGCAGCCGAAGGAACAAAACCGGTAACTCTTCTTCTATATCAGCGTCAACCAACACGACCACTTTGGAGTCCAGAACCTCATTGATGGTAGCTATGGGACTCTGCAGGACTAGTCGGGGATCGACACCATTACCTAGTTGTACATCGCAGGAGTCAACTCCTAGATAACCTTTGAAAAGTTTGACCCAAGCAAAAACATCCTCATTCGTAAGTGCTCCACCACCAAGAACAGCTACTGAGCTTGGACCCGCTTTCTCAAGTGCGGCAGATAACGTCTTCGCAATCTTTGTAAGAGCTTCGAACCAACCTACCTCAACGAAGTTGTCACCTTTACGGAGATAAGGAGTCCTGACTCTGTTTAGAGAAGCCGTCGCTTCGAAACCAAACCTTCCTTTGTCACATAGCCAAGAGTGGTTGATGGCCTCGGAGTCGATCCCTAGGATCCTGGTCATCTCATTTTGAGAAGACTGCACAGTTATACGACATCCCAGCCCGCACCCAGCACAGGTCGATTCGCTCTGTTCAAGGTCCCACGGTCTAGCCTTAAATCGATAGGACTTTGACGTAAGCGCACCTACGGGACAGATCTGGATGATATTACCAGAAAAGTAAGTATCAAAACTACTCTCTGGTGCAGGAGCAACCTCTATATGAGCACCTCTACCAGCAAAGTCAATTAATGGCTTGCCTACGACTTCACTAGCGAAGCGGGTACAACGCCCGCATTGGATACAACGCTCACGATCCAAAAGCACAATATCTGAGATCGGAATTGGTTTTGCCCAGTGCCGCTTCTCTTCAACATGTCGACTCTCTCCCGGACCGTGCGCCAAAGTTTGGTCTTGAAGTGGACACTCACCCCCTTTGTCACACACAGGGCAGTCAAGCGGGTGGTTCGCCAGGAGGTATTCCAACACTCCATCTTGCGCCTTCTTCACAGTTTGAGACTCAGTTACTACATCCATATCAGGCGCAATCTGCACAAAACAAGCAGGCTGCAGCGAGTAACCCCGAGGTCCTTTAACCTCGACCAAGCACATCCGACACATTCCTACAGCCTTCATGCGCGGGTGGTAACAGAACCTAGGAATGAACGTACCGGCCTCTTGGGCAGCTTTAATAATTGGATCACCTTTGTGACCGACAACAGTCTTTCCGTCTAGGACAAAGGCTACAGATGCGTCGCTTTCGTTAGTCAAACGGACATCCTCCTTCTTTGATATGGGTCAAAAACTCATCTCGAAACATCCGAATTCCAACTGCAACCGACGACGGAATCGATGGACCAAGTACACATATTGTGGTCTGAGCTGGAGGCCAGCTAACTCCTGGGACGATGTTGTCACACAAGTCCATAAGCAGATCTAGATCTTCCTCTCGACCGGATCCGGCTTCGATGCGCGCCATCACCTTCTCGATCCAGCTAGAACCTTCTCTACACGGGGTACATTGGCCGCAAGACTCTCTCATAAAAAAGCGTGATATTCGCCATGCCGCCCTTACCATACAAGTCGAGTCATCCATTGCAATAATAGACCCCGAACCAAGCATTGAGCCTGCTTTCGCCACTTCATCTTGACCAAGAGGCAGATCTATCTGCTCAGGAGTAATCCAAGGAGCTGATACCCCTCCAGGAATGACTGCCTTTAGCGTTCTACCCTCTCTTAGGCCACCACCAAGTTCTTCGGAGAAGATCAGATCTCTAAAGGAAGTCTTTACCATCTCCAATTCGTAAAGTCCTGGATTCTTCACTTGGCCTGATAGTGCAAAAATTCTCGTACCTGTAGATCTACCCTCACCTAGAGACTTAAAGGCGCCTCCGCCATTTGCTACTATCCATGGCAAGTTTGACACAGTTTCGACGTTATTGACGATTGTAGGCTCTCCATAAAGTCCAATAACGGCTGGGAAATAAGGGGGCTTGATTCTTGGGAACCCTCGCTTGCCTTCGAGAGACTCTAAAAGTGCTGTTTCCTCCCCACAGATATAAGCTCCAGCCCCTGGATGTAATACAACATCCAAGGAAAATGTAGATCCAAATATATTACGGCCAAGGGCTCCGATTTTATATGCACCATTTATCGCTTCTTGTACCCTTTCAAGACCAAGAGCAAACTCACCCCTAAGGAAGATAAACGCTCGCGATGCTCCTATTGCATAAGCGGCAATTATGGTCCCTTCTACGAGTTGGTTAGGATCATTTTCTATGAGAAAATGATCTTTGAAGGTAGCAGGTTCACTCTCGTCTCCGTTGACAACGAGATACCGCCTCGTAGCGCTTTTTAGCATCGACCATTTACGTCCAGCTTCAAACCCTGCACCTCCTCGGCCAAGAATGTTCGACTCCACAACTTGAGCAGTGACCTCCTCCGGATTCATACTCAGCGCTTTGCGCAGTCCTTCGTAACCGCCTGAACTCAAATAGACATCCAACTCGTAAGAGTTTTCTAATTCTCTTCTCGCAAGGACTATCTTTCCCACTTGTTTAGGCATTACCGCTCCTTTGAGCAGCGGCTCGCTCCGCCTTCGAAGCGTCGTCACGAACTCGAAGGTCGTCAATCTCATCCATAGGTATTAGTTCAGGGGCGTATCGTTTCACCCGCGAAAGTACGCCATGAATCGGTACTTCATTCGACAGGTGTCCCGACACTAAATCTTCTTTCAACTTTGCGACTCCTTCCGCGTTCAGCGGACCAAAGTAACGATAATTCACGTGTAAGCACGGAGCCCGGTCGCATGTCGCTAAACACTCCACCTCTTCCACCGTAAAGAGGCCATCAGAACTAGTTTCTCCAACAGCGGCACCAAAAGTGCTTTCAGCTTCCTCAAGTAGTTCATAGCCCCCTTGAAGCATGCACGCGATATTCGTACAAACACCTACTACATACTTTCCTACCGGACGTAACTGAATCATGTCGTAAAAACTCGCCGTACCATACACCTCAGCCGAAGTCGTTCCAGTCAGCTCTGCGATATGTTCGATCGCATCCTTAGCTAGATACCCATCCATCGACTGAGCGAGATGACACAGGGGAATTGTCGCTGACTTACGCTCTGGGTATAGCTTTACAATCTCCAGCGCTTCGGCAAGTACCTGCTGTTCAAATCTGCTCACTATCTATCCACCTCCCCCATCACTGGATCTACCGACGAGATAACCGCAACAGAATCCGCAATCAACCCACCGTGCAACATGACAGGAAGTGATTGAAGATTGACAAACGAAGGTGCACGAACGTGTACGCGATACGGTCGGTTCTCTCCACTTGAAACTATATAGCATCCCAGTTCTCCACGAGGAGACTCTATAGCCACATAGCTTTCTCCAGCAGGAACCCGATAACCCTCAGTATGTAGTTTAAAGTGATGTATCAGTGCCTCCATAGACTCGTCAATACGCGCTCTAGGCGGTGGTGTAACTTTACGATCCAAGGTTTTATACGCACCCGGGGGCATCTTTTCTATCACCTGTTCTACGATCCGGACCGACTCAAGAATCTCGTTCAATCGCACAGAGTAACGATCATACGTATCGCCGACGGAACCAACGATAACGTCAAAGTCAACTTGATCGTAGTATAGGTACGGCATTGTTTTTCTTAGGTCCCACGGAATTCCGGTAGCTCTTAGTATCGGACCAGTCGCCGATAGGGCAAGAGCCTGCTCTTGAGTCATGACGCCTACACCTTCGACACGTTCTCTAAAGATGGGCTGACCTGTCAAAAGTTCTTGATACTCTTCAACTCGAAAAGGAATCGTCTCACATATTGCCACTACATCGTCGTACCATCCATCCGGCAGGTCCGCCGCAACACCACCTGGACGGATGTAGTTATGGTTCATTCTGAGGCCCGTCACTTTTTCCAAGAACCCAAGGATAAGCTCCCGCTCACGAAATCCATATATCATCATCGAAGTAGAGCCAAGATCCATTCCATTAGTCGCCATCCACATAACATGAGAGGAGATCCTGTTCAACTCCGACATCAGCATTCGAATCCATGTCGCCCGCGGCGGTATTTCGAGGTCCATAAGTGACTCCACTGCCAAAGAGTAGACCAGTTCATTATTGAGTGGCGAAAGGTAGTCCATCCGCGTGACGTTGGTAGATCCTTGCATGAAAGTGAGCATCTCTGCAGTTTTTTCCATACCTGTGTGAAGGTAGCCAATAACCGGCTTGGATCTAAGAATCGTCTCACCGTCAAGCTCCATCATGATACGAAGAACGCCATGTGTTGATGGGTGCTGAGGACCCATGTTTATAATCATGGTTTCATCGTCAGGAATTGAGTCAAGGTCAACCTCGTCAAGGTCAACCCCGTCTCCTTCCGGAACTCTCAGTACATAACCTTCCTCAAGATAAAACTCCTCCATTTGAGTTTCCTGCTTTGGTCTTAGTTCCTGAGGGCCCTCTGAGGTCTCTTTGACAAAGAGACCTAACACACCTTCGTTAGTTTCCGTTCCTCTCTGGTCCTGTGTCATCTCGTTGTCTTTACCTCTTTGAACTGGACTGGCACTCTTCCTGGAGCGTAGTCTTTACGAAGTGGATGTCCTTCCCATCCTTCTGGCATCAATATTCGCGTCAGATCAGGATGTCCTCTGAAAACGATTCCAAAGAGGTCATACACCTCTCGCTCCATGGCCTCAGATCCTGGATACTCTCTAAAGATCGAGTCGACCCATGGATCATCATCTGGAACTTGAACCCGGATTCTTAGCCGCTTTCTCTTTGACAGCGACAATAGGTTCACAACCACCTCAAAGCGCTGTGCCTCTACGTCTTCTGGCAGTGATCGATCTTTGAACTCTAAAAAGTCAACCGCGGTTAGGTCTGCACACATCTCAAATCCTTGCGACCGAAGAGTTTGGACAAAGTTGAGGTATTCGGACCGTCTAACAAAAACAACGGAGTGATCTATATCCAAGCTTTCACTCACCTTCTTGTCCTAAGTATTCGTCCGTCGTAGCGTGAATACTTCGTATGCGAGTTGGAGTAATAAATCTCCCTGAACTTGATCGAATCTGTTCTTCTGGACTAGTCAACCACTCTTGATCGTTGCGTCGAGCTATGGGTCCCGTTCGCACTTTATCGTGCAAAGTTAATATTGCATGGATCAGCGTCTCTGGTCCAGGAGGACACCCGGGAGCATAGACATCAACAGGGACGATCTGATCGACACCTTGGACGATTGCATAGTTGTTGAAGATGCCTCCAGTCGAAGCGCAGACTCCCATCGAGATAACCCACTTCGGTTCCATCATTTGGTCGTATACTTGTCGCAAAACCGGTGCCATCTTCTGCGAGACTCGTCCCGCTACAATCATCAGGTCAGCCTGTCGTGGCGATGCTCGAAATACTTCCATGCCAAAACGGGCGAGATCAAAGTCAGCCGCTCCCGCAGACATCATTTCAATTGCGCAGCAAGCCAGTCCAAAAGTCGCTGGCCACATAGACGCTTGCCTTGCCCACTGCACAAGGCTCTCGAGCTGCCCGGTGAGAAAGTTATGGCTTAGATCCTCTAGACCCATCTTCTACGCCGCCTCTATGTCAACAGATTTTTGTACTTCCTTAGCAACCAAGGTGTCCTCTGGTTCGACTAGAGGTTCAACTCGCTTCTGAGGTCCCCAGTTCAGGGCACCGTTCCCAATTAGATAAACAAAGGAGGCAAAAACTATAACTGCAAAGACTACGATCTCTACAAAACCGAAGGTAGCAAGCTGTTTAAAGTCTGCTGCCCACGGATATAGAAATACAATCTCAATATCAAAGACTATAAAGATCATCGCCACCAAGTAAAACCTGACTGGGAAACGCTCGGCCGGGGCGTTACGCGGTACAATTCCGCACTCATATGGTGCTCCTTTAGCCTGGGTAGGTCGTTTCGGTGCGAATATAGCTGAAGCGACAAATGAACCAGCTGCGAAAAGCGTCGCCAATATCGCCATAAATAAAATTGGCATGTACTGTGCCAATGTTCCTCCTCTAACATCGTCGATGTAGTCTCGCAGGTCCGCTTGGACCGCTCAATCCACAACTACACCCTACATACTTACAAAATTTGACGAACTCACCAAATTTGCATAAGTTATCACATTGGAGAGTGCTATATCTCAGCAAATAACATTACCGCCCTATGTTGGCTTATCTCTTTACGTGCCTTAGGTTGTAACCGTGAGTACTTCAAGAATAGACACCACCGTAGCGATAGTCGGAGCAGGACCATCAGGTGCTAGCGCAGCTTATTGGCTCGCAATTAGAGACATACCTACTGTTGTCCTGGAAAAAAAACATTTTCCACGAGAAAAAGCATGTGGAGACGGCTTAACGCCTCGTAGTGTAGTTCAACTCGAGGCTATGGGGTTAGGGGGGTTTTTGAAGAGCAAACATCTTTACTATGGTCTAAGAGCAAAGGCTTACGGGAAAGCGCTTGAGATACCATGGCCCAAAAGTCCGGAGTACCCTGATCATGGGTATGTGGTCACAAGGTACGAACTTGATCAGGCTATAGCTGAAAATGCAGTTACCGCTGGTGCAGAGGTTCTACAGGGGTATGAAGTCGTAGAGGCTACGCGATCGAAAGGCTCACGTATTGAGTCTCTAGTCGCCAAGGACAAAGACAGTGGCAAAGTGGTTGAGATTTCTGCGCAGTACTTCGTACTAGCCGAAGGGGCCAACTCTCGTATAGCCCGTTCCCTTGGCGTCGCCAGAGATAGAAACGAACCAATGGGCATGGCGATTAGGAGTTACTATAACACAGATCGATCCAATGAGCCTTGGATCGAATCCCAGATGGACTTGAAAGACGAACATGGCCATGTAATCCCTGGATACGGCTGGGTGTTCCCCCTCGGTGACGGTCGAGTCAACGTAGGCTTTGGACTTCTTACAAATTCAGATAGATGGCGATCAATCAACACAACTCACGCACTTGAGCGCTACGTGACCGAGATAGGTCCTGATTGGGGAATATCTACAACAAATGGTTCAAAACCTATCGGCGGCAAGTTGCAGATGGGACACGCCGTATCTCCAAGGTCAGGTTCAAATTTTCTGCT
This sequence comes from Actinomycetes bacterium, assembly GCA_021833085.1. The sequence goes on from JAKBGL010000005.1 coordinate 12,522, forward strand.
CGTTGGAGATACCGTTGGCTCGATAAATCCCTTTAATGGCGAAGGCATCTCTTATGCTCTAGAGACCGGAAGGCTCGGTGCCGACGTCATAAGTTACGTCCTCTCACATCCAAATACCGATCTATCCAGACTGTACAATTCTAAATTACACGGAGCCTATGGCAACTACTACGCCCTAGCAAAGAGATTCGTCAAGCTCATCTCAGAACCAAAAATCATGGCGCCCGCAATCTGGATGGCAACACGAAACGAACGACTAATGACACCTTTAGTCACGGTCATGGCAAATCTTTTTAGCATACAAGATCCACAGGTGGGGGACAAACTCTACAAGTACGTCGAAAGATTAGCTTCATTAGCTCGGGTTGCTAAGACCCACTCGTAGGCGCCAGTTTAGATCTCCATGCAGACCAGGCTTGAGCTGCGGCCGCAGAAGCAAGGTCGACTGTAAGTTCAATATCGTCCCAACTGTGAGCCAGAGAAGGAAACATAACCTCGTAAGGTCCAGGCGCTAGGGCAACACCTCTTTGCAACATTGCATGAAAGAAATATGGATATGCGCCACCTGCTACTGACTCCTTCGCCTGTACATAGTTGGTAACTATATCGTCGCTGAAAAATAAGGAAAGCAATGGTCCAAATCGCTGGATCTGAACTGAGAACCCTGCATCAGTTAATACTTTTTCAAGACCTTCGGCCAAGAACTTACTTCGACCATCGAGCATTGAGTAGGAAGATTCATCTAGCGATTCCAACACAACCAAACCAGCAGCCGTAGCAACCGGATTTCCCGATAAAGTACCTGCTTGATAGATTGAACCCAACGGAGCAAGGCCTTCCATAAGGTCTCTTCGACCCGCCAATGCGCCTATCGGAAGACCCCCTCCAATCACCTTTCCAAAACAAAAAAGATCAGGAGTGACGTCGATAATGTCAGTTATACCCCCTCTAGCCACTCGAAAACCCGTAATTACCTCATCAAAAATTAAGAGTGCTCCAACACGATCACACTCTCGACGTAAACCCTCTAAAAAACCGTCTTTGGGAGAAACCAGTCCCATGTTTGCTGCCACAGGTTCTACGATTACACACGCGGTCTCGTCATCCAATACCGGGATTTCATTGTAAGGAACGACCAAAGTATCGGCAACCGCTCCTTGGGAAACTCCAGCGGAGCCAGCTAGCCCTAGTGCCGCCACACCCGAACCAGAGGCAGTTAACAACTGATCCGAGTGGCCATGATAGCATCCGTCAAACTTTACGACCTTATTCCTACCTGTAACACCTCTAGCCAGTCGTAGCGCAGTCATTGTCGCTTCTGTCCCTGACGATACCAGGCGCACCATATCGACACCTCGTACTCTTCGAACGACCTCTTCAGCTAGTAACACTTCTCCCTCTGTCGGAGCGCCAAAAGTAGTACCTTTCTCCGCTGCCTGAGAGATCGCACGAGTAACCCTAGAGTCGCTATGACCCAAAATGGATGCACCGTACGACTGCACGTAGTCTATGTACCCTCGTCCGTTTAGATCATAAACATATGCGCCCTTCGCTCGTTGCACGAAGTAAGGCACCCCACCGACTGCAGCGAACGATCTTACCGGAGAGTTCACACCCCCAGGAATAACAGTCGTAGCCCGCTCCCACATAGCCATATTCAAGTCATTCATAGTTTCCTCCAGATTTTGTGCGCTTCTAGGGTTTCAGCCTGTAACTGCACGTCAGATTCTTCTCGCGATATCTTTCGCAAAGTAGCTAATTATAAGGTCAGCCCCTGCTCGCTTTATTGCATACATCTGTTCTAAAGCTACAGCCTCACCATCTATCCATCCCAAGCTAGAAGCGGCTTTGATCATCGCGTATTCACCCGATACGTGGTAAGCACATAGTGGCAGATCTACAACTTCTCTAACTCGACTTATAACGTCTAAATAAGTTATGGCAGGTTTTACCATCACAATATCAGCACCTTCGGACACGTCTAAAAACACCTCTTTGAGAGACTCGCGAGCGTTCCTATAGTCTTGCTGATAACTTCGACGATCACCTCCATCGGCTATCCGAACGTTTACTGCATCCCTAAACGGACCATATAGTCCAGACGCATACTTGGCAGAGTAAGCCAGTATTCCCACATCTTTAAATTCACTCTTGTCCAACACCGAGCGAATCGCTTGAACCTGTCCGTCCATCATTCCAGACGGTGCAACAAAATGTACTCCAGCCTCCGCCTGAGACAGAGCTATTTTTTGATATAACTCCAGCGTGGAGTCGTTGTCTACACGACCATTTCGATCCACCAATCCACAGTGGCCGTGATCTGTATACTCGTCAAGACATAAGTCCGCAAAGATAACGATGTCATCTCCGAAACTATTACGAACCTCTCGCACTGCTTTTTGAACTACTCCATCTCGTGCATACGCTCCTGATCCCAGTGAATTCTTATGGACTGGAACGCCAAAGATAATGACAGCTTTGATACCAGCTTCATAACATTGTTTTATATCTTGAATGATAGATGAAAGTGAATGTTGGTAAACGCCGTCTAAGGAGGCTATTCCTTGCGGTTCCGTTGCGTCTTCAAGAACGAAGTAGGGCATTATAAAGTCTGACGGACTCAATTTTGACTCGGCAACTAAGTCGCGAAGCGCGGGAGTACTACGAAGACGTCTAGGGCGATGAGATAGATAAGTCATGATTTATAAAACTTAGCAAACTAATTCGTCAAGACGATAAATATCTGTGTCCAAAGGTGGAACTTAGACATTAGAACATCCCGGATTTGCGGTTGCGCACCCACCAGAGCTTTGTAGCCTCAACCAAGCCAGCAAAGTCATAAATTTCACTGACAAAGGCCGGGGTAAAGCCTAACTCCTTAACCTTTTCAGCCGTAATGGGGCCTATCACCCCAATGGGCACCTGACCTAGCGCTGCCCCAAATGATCGGTGAAATCCCTCAACCGCGGATGGCGACGCGAAGAGAACTAGGTCCTGTTTTGTTATCAGGTCGATCTTGTCATAGATCACGTGACTGGTCTCGTAAGCCTCCACTACCTCTACGTTCCATCCCTTTTTGCGAAGTCCCATAGGAACGACGTCTCGCGCCACCTTTGCACGCGGTAGCAAAATTTTATTGTCCGAGTCTTTGGGATAGGGAAACTCTTCAATAAAGGTCTCGCCCACATACCGAGTTGGCACAAAATCTACACCAACTCGGTAAGCGAGAACTGTGTCTTTGGTACCTGAACCGATCGCTGCAACCTTGACACCTCCAAGTCTCCTTAGATCTCCGAGCGCATCAAACGTCCTGTTAACGGAGGTGGAGGACGTAAAAACAGTCCACTCGTAACTTCGAATTCGTTCTAACGCCCCGTGAAGTGACTCTCCTTGGTCAGACGGATTCGAGATCGATATTGTCGGAAGTCTTACGACTTCGGCGCCAAGTTCCTCCAGAGAACGTGAAAGGCGGTCTTCACCGACAGCCCGTGTAACTACGGCCTTCAGCCCAAAGAGCGGTCTAGTGTGAAGCCATGAGAAATCTAATTCGGCCACGTTGCCAATAACCATGACTGCAGGGGATTCAACCTGTAGAGCACCTAACTCAGAGAGAGTCGTTCGTAAGACCCGCTGAAAAGCAGTGGTACCTTTATAGATCACCGCAGTAGGAGTTAGCGGGTCCATTCCGACCCTACGTAGCTCTTCTGATATCTCTGCTCGGTGCGCCACTCCCATCAAGACGACGAGAGTAAGGCCACATCGATGCAGTGCGTCCCAGTCGTATGTGAGACGTTCACCAAAACGGCCATGACCCGTCACCACTACATATCCTTGAGCGACACCCCGATGAGTTAGTGATATACCGCCAAATAAAGGGGCACCGTTCACTGAAGAAACCCCAGGGACAACTTCAAAGCTTATCTCAGCAGCTTTTAAAGCTTCCGCTTCCTCGCCTCCTCGCCCAAAGACAAACGGATCCCCGCCCTTTAGTCTCACTATATATCGATGTTTTGAAGCCAAATCCACTAGCAGTTCATTGATATCACTTTGATTAGTGGGTCGCCCTGGCTGTTTTCCAACGTCGATTAGCACTGCAGAAGGCTGACACAGCTGGAGAACAGACTGCGAAACAAGGTAGTCATAAACCACAACATCGGCTCTGTCTAGAACCTCTAAGGCGCGCAAAGTCAATAGCTCCTTGCGACCTGGTCCAGCACCGACTAGATAGACTACCCCAGATTTCGAACTTTGGTTATCCACCGAAAAACTCCGCCCTTAGGATCGTTGACGTTGATCAAAGTCCTTACCGGACATCCCAATCAACTTTTCAGCCAACTCTCTGCCACACGCGAGAGGATCCTCGCCTGTACAGGAGGCTCGCCACAACCTGCTTCCATCTTCGAGGCCTACAAAACCGTCAACTCGGACCTCTCTACCCTTCACATTACAGATGGCACCAACAGGCATAGTGCACCCAGCACCTAGACGGTCAAGAAACGACCTTTCACACGTGAGAACTCTAGAAGTTGCGAGATCTCCAATGGTCTTCAGGATCGATAGGATCTCACCATTCGACCGATGCGCCTCTATCGCTAGTACACCTTGACCCACCTGGGGAGTGAAACTATCGATCGGCATCTCCTCACCCGCGTAGTCTCTAAGGTTCAGGCGATTAAGTGCGGCTTTAGCTACGACTACGGCGTTCCCGTCTTTAGCTAACTTCATACGGGTGGCAATATTACCTCGCGCAGGGAGAATCTTGAGGTCGGGACGGAGGGAGAGGAGTTGAGCTTTTCGTCGGTTCGAAGAGGTGAAGACCACCGCGCCATCCGGTAGATTCGAAAGAGTAGAACCCACCAAGACATCTCGAGGATCCTCACGCGTCGGAACCGCCCCAATCACCAATTCGTCATGGCTTCGACTTGGCAAGTCTTTCGCTGAGTGAACCGCTATGTCTGCGGCTCCACTCAATACTGCTTGTTGAACCTCTTTAGTAAATACACCTTGTCCTCCTATTACCGACAGAGAACTCGCTTGGTCTCTATCACCTTGAGTTGTCACAAATACGCATTCAAACGGCTCACCAATAAGAGCACCGACGAAGTTTGCTTGAGCTATCGCAAGTTCTGAGCGCCGTGTCGCAATTCTAATAGTATCCACAGCTACCTAACTAGCACCAACATATTGACCATTTGAATCACAGTCCAAACAAGGTTTTAACATCCTCAACGATATGTGAACTCTGTGCTCCATTCACAACCTTTTTTAGTTGGGTCGCTGGTGTATGTAGAAGTCTCTTAACTATGTGGTCTGTAAGACGATCGATATCGCCCATCAGCTTGGCGTCGAGTTCCAAATGGTGTTCCAAAAACTCTTTGAGTTCCTCCACTCTGATATTTTCGGCACGAGAATACAGGGAGGCTATCACCGGAGAAATCTCTTTTGATGCTGATATCGACGGAAACCGATCCAAATAACTCTTGATTTTCTCTTCTACCTCAGCGATCGCCTCGAATCGGACGTTCATCGATCTTTCGATCAGAGTATTAACTCCATCGAGATCCGTTACCATCAGCCGCTCGTCCAGTGCGAGTTCAGGGGCTACGTCTCGTGGAAGCGATAGGTCCACCACAACCAGTGGACTCTTATCATCGCGGACATCTCTAACTTTGATATAGTCGCTTACGCCTAACAGGTACACAGGAGAACTAGTCGCAAAAATAGCACCGTCAACATCGGCCAAAACCTCCACCAGCTCAGAGATCGGCACCCATCTCCCGTCAATCGATGTTGCTAAAGTCGCTCCCTTGTTTACATCCCGGGCTACAATCGTTACATCCGCACCCGAGTCGTAGAGAATTCGAACGATCTCAGACGCCAATACTCCGGTACCCACAACAGCAACCTTGGGGACCGCAATTCCCTCAAGATTCGAAAGCATTATCTTGACACCCGCTGAACCAACAGACGTTGAACCAGAGCCTAGGGTTGTCTCCGAGCGAGTCCACTTTCCGATCTCAATTGCCTCGCGGAAAAGTCGGTTTAAAACTGGACCAGACAGGCCCACCGCTGCTGCCTTTTCATGTGCACATTTTACCTGTGCAAGAATCTCACTTTCGCCAACGATGCGCGATTCAAGTCCAGATGCGACTCGATAGAGGTGTTCAGCAGCACCAACTGCATAGTGAACTCGGGCAAGCTGCTGGAATTCAGCATGTGACACTTGTAGATGCACAGAGACTATCTCACCTAAAATCTCTACCGTTCTGTGGAACTCCTGCGCTTGAACGTATATCTCTGTTCGAGCACAGGTCGTTAATACAACAGCTTCATCTAATAAAGAACCTTTTAGCTTAGATAAAGCCTTAGTTATCGCATCGGCACCATCACTAGAGACTGCAAATTTCTCGAACAACGACTTGTCTTCCGCGTCATTTGCCGAGACTATAACCGCCATAATAGCCATCAAAGGCTCCCTACCGCCAACCCTGGGCACCTATACACTTTGTGAAATACTTTCTAATATCAACGTTAGTAGATTAAATATGGATTCTCATAATTCGGTGTAGAGATTGATTCTCACTATTTCTACACAAATTGAGATACCGCCTTGTGTACGCGCCTGAGCGGATCGCAGTATCCTCTTCATCAGCTTTAATGGTTTTCCGAGCTACCAACCTCATCCGCTCTTTTGGACGCCGCCTCAACGGCATCAAATACCGCTCTTCTAAGAGCATATCGCTCCAACTCCATTGTCCCAGCGGCAGTCGTTCCACCCGGCGAGGTAACGTTGCGTCTTAATGTTCTCAAATCCTCTTCGTCAATAGCGTACATCTGTGACGCCCCGACAAAAGTCTTTTGCACGATCCTCTTAGCCATCTCATGAGATAAGCCGAGGGCAACCGTCGCATCTTCTAGCGCCTCCGCAAAGAGATAGATATAAGCGGGGCCAGAGCCAGACACTGCTGTGATAAGATTCATTTTGGACTCATCTATAAAGATAACGTCACCAACTGCGTTAAAAAGATGGCTAACAAACTCTAGTACACTCTGAGGAGTATTATCATCACAGCAGATTGCCGATAGGCCCTGACCGATCGTTGCAGGACTATTGGGCATTACACGGATGCAGATTGAAGCTGGAGACGCAAATCTATGCAGCGTATCTAAGGTCACACCAGCCGCAATCGATATTAAAATACCTTCTTCATTTACTTCAACAACAGCTTTCACTGCCTGAGCAACGTCTTGGGGCTTTGTCGCCAATAGATAAAAATCGGCCGGCGGCACTGTTGCCGCAAGTAATACACCGCTACCTAGATGAGTCGCAAGCACTTGTCTCCGTTGTTCATCCCGTTCGACGATGCAAATATCTGTTGAGTTCAGAAAGCCATCACTGATTAGTCCACGAACTATCGCAGACCCCATCTTTCCCCCGCCAATTACCGCTAACTTTTGCTTCATATTAGCTAAAGCATAGAGACCGAGTAAAACTCATATGCAACCCCTAAACATTAGGGGAGTTAAATCCAAGCTTCTCACTGGACATACAAACTGTTAACACCTAAAGAGTGCCGCCTATTGGTCTGCTGGTCTGCATCAAGGAACCAGGCCAGCAGCCTAAACGAATATGGATCCTCATTCGATGCTTGGGAAGCGTAACGCTGAAAGTCGCCGACCTCCACGCCTTCGCCTACCTAGCGAACTTTGAGACGGTAGGCGCTCGGAACTGCTGACTAACTCAGTTCAGTTCTTGTTCCAATTGGTCGCTGCACCTCGTCTATGAGTTCCCCTAAAACAGAATTGTCTTCCATCGATTGTAAAAGTATCACGCAACCATAGACGAACCCGGTTCGATTATAGGTTGGAGCCCAGTTTGAAACAGGGCGAGAGCAAGTGCTGCTCGCGCTCGAGTTTGTCCAGGTACATACTCAACTCCAAGTACTTGCGACTGCTGGCCAGACGTTGCTACCGAACTAGAGACTCCACGAATTACGACCTTGATCGGGTAGGTATGTTCGCCGAGGTTAAAGAGAAGAATTCCTTGGTCGCCTAACAACACGTTAACCACCGCGGACACCACTTTAACTTTAGCTCCAGTTAGTGATACATCCAGCAAAGAGACGTTTTCATTGTTGAAGCACGCGGGAGCCGCTACGTCAAAGCGTACCGCCGCTCGGCGTTCCGCTCCGAAACGTTCGGATCTAATCCGTTTAATGGCTGCCACCAACAAGGCTCCGTTTACTACGAGCCATATGAGCGAGCCGTACGCAAGCCACGGGACATCGTATCGCAGGGGAGTAAGTTTAAGAAGCGTCGCAACCGTCCAAACAAACGTTAACCCTACAGCACCTATAAGGATCCATAGTAGCACTGGCACTGGAATTCTCTTTCGACGATCTCCGGTTTTGCCCTTACTCGTGACAGTGAAGGAGTGTTGGCGATCGACAAGCAAGTGCAAGGTAGCTTTGAGGTTGGCCGGCATCCGCACCAATTCAAAGACTGTAGCGATGCCTTGAGGCGCCATATCTCTGCATAGGCGCCGCATGGCGTAGCGCTGTACAAGTAATGCGGAGAGGAAAAAGGTGACAAACACACTTATCGAAGCTCTGATTGGAACCGCTCCGGTCCAAAGTACTACAAGCGGCGCAAGGATATAGCCAAGCGATCTCCAAGCATCGAACCAGCCGATAAGAGTCGTTAAATAACTTATACGCTGCATAAGAGTAAGACCGCTAACGAACGCTGGATTCTCTTTCCGTAGTAGCTGCATTGCCCCCGTACCCCATCGCAGACGTTGACTTAGGTACTGTTCGGCATTTGCTGCAGCCAGACCATGAGCCAGAACTTCGTTGTGATAAACAGTTCGCCAACCGTGCCGATGCAATCGCAGAGTTGTGTGGATATCCTCGGTTATGGTATCTGTGGCCAATCCACCAACCTCCTCCAAAGCGATCTTACGAAAAATCGCTCCAGTACCACAACAAAACGCCGCATTCCACCGATTACGTCCTGGCTCAAAGGCTCGATAAAATAACCTCTGCTCGTTATAACTATCTCGATGTTCAAAGCTATCGAGGTTGTAGAAGTCTTGAGGGGTTTGAACCAGGGCAACACGCGGATCGTCGAAGTAGCCCACCGTGTTACTAAGAAAGTCTTCGGATGCGACATGGTCTGCGTCCAAGATCGCAACTAAATCAGCGTTTATCTGAGGGAGAACGTAGTTGACATTACCTGCTTTCGCGTGGTCATGTTTCGGCCGAGCTACGTAATTTGCACCAAGATCGTCAGCCAGATTAGCAAGCCATGATCTATTTCCATCGTCTAGGATCCACGTATTATGAGGCAGTCGCATACTAACAGCCGCAGCAACCGTTGGAAGAATGATCTCCTCCGATTCGTTGTAAGTTGGAATAAGGACAGCAATCTTCGATTCGGTGCAAGTCCTTTCAGTAGTTGGCGTCAATCCATCAAGATCCCATAGATTAACTGTCAACATTGCAAAACCCAACGTAGCGTGAATCTCGAGAATAATCAAAGGGATGGAGATCCACCAAACCGTTAGATTGAGTGTTGCTATAACTCTCCATGTAACGTATGATACTGACACAAGAAATGCAACGATAGCGATCGCTTGGGTGCGGCGTTTCTTACCGATTGGCTCGGGAGGAGGTAGGTTCGTCAAAGGGAATGGATCGTTACCGAGTGGAGTTACATTTTTATCCGGTAGTGGTCGCCCGAAGTTCACGTAAACCTACGCTCTGAATCGGAGAAGGATTCAGTCACTTTGACGTCAAGATCCGATCTAGGACTAGAGGTCGTGTTGATCAAATTAACCTTCCATCTCCAGCTGCTCGTCACTCTTTAAGATGTTTCACGCTACTTGCATTGATGGTCGACTTAAGATAGATGTAAGTTGAGGGCTAAATCCTATAATTACTCAGATTTTGAAGGCGCTTAACCGAATATGTTGAAATGACTGTCGTCTAACGGGACTTTCCTATTCGACCTCACCATCGTCCCTACCCTGATTGAGTAGAAAGTATCGATACAGTACCTAAGGTTTATAAACTCAACGCCTTATGACGTAGTGGTCTAAGCTCAAAATTTCATAGAAGGTGTTTTGGATAGCACTCGCTTCTTATGGACGGCAGTACAAATATGGTTGCTCTTTGCCCTCAGGTCGAGTTGCACAACCCATTTAAACTGATTTTGACAAGACCTTCCATGCCTGTCCCACAATAAGCGAAGGCACCGCTAACGCAAGATCGAGGACCAACCACCGCATCAACGATACTGGAGATTCCATGACGTTTAATAACACTTCATCTACTAGCAATATCTCCTAATCCGAGGTCTCGGGAGCACTTGGGATCTAACGTTGATCCAACCCTCAAGCACGACTGTCGCCTCATCGACACCACCGAGATAACGTTGTCACAAGAAATGTGGATTTCCATCTACGCGTTTTGACTCCGTGTCGTGGTAGGTTTTACCTCCCTGTTCGTGAACCTCCCCGCCTTTACAGACGGGGAGGTTTTCTGGAGACTTGGCTTTGTGAAGGCCCTTTTGCCCACCTAACAAGCGTCCCGAGATCTGGAACAAGCCTTGAGGAACTCGTACAAGCTCTAGATCGGATCGGAAAGGCAGCTACCGAGTCAGGGAGTATTCTGTCAT
>JAKBGL010000113.1 GCA_021833085.1 Actinomycetes bacterium
GGAGATACAGTGTGCCTGAAGAGTCGAGACTTTCAAAGCTTGGTTCTGTGGCATGTGTGTTTTACATGAAACTGCGGTGATCGGTCTGTGCTGCTAAGAGGAGCTTCCGAGAAGAGAAGCGACTTCAGGAGATACTCCTACAAGGCATGGCCAGTCGCTCCAGATGCTACAAACGCTCAGATGCTTCGGTGTAAGAGACGAGATCGAAGCGAACCTACCGAAATGACTTAAAGGTGCCTCATAGCGGTGAGCGTTTTGCGACGGAGTTCTCTTGAGTTTACCGACTTCGTATTTTCTCTTATCTTCATTGATAGACTGTTGGGCCATGCTACTCTTTGAGTAGCGTATGGCGTTTTGTGAAATTTAGATTCCGTTACTCGTCACCTTAAGCTCTAAGCCTCTCGTTATCTGTGGCGCTGCGCACAGATAGTAGTCACATCGTATCGACCTCAGTTCCGGCTAGATCCCCCAAGCCTCTCGGATCGTTCGATCCTGCCAGGAATGTAGTCGTTTGGTGTGGCTGTATCTTTATTAACTGTAGTACTTCAAACAACGGCAACCTCATTAGCCGGCAAGGCATCGGAGTCCGCATCGTTGTGCTCCGAGCAGCAGATCTTGGATATCGGGACAAAACCGCACGTTAGCTTTACTACCTCGCCAACTAGCTTAAATACTCTACGCTTAGGAGCGCTATCACTTGGGATCTTTCCGGTTACTCATCACCTCGACTCTGGAGGGATGAGAGTTGGCCGTTACAGTGTGCTGTCTGACTATAGGCTTTGGAGATGGTATCAGATAGTAGATAGGAGACAGCCGACACTTTGCAGTTGTTGAAGGTTAGGAGACCTTACCTACTTGCCTGATTTGTTGTCTGGGTAACGGAGCTATTACTTTGCCGTGAGGTACGAGGTTCGACTCCATGTGTGATTACTTGAACTACGAGAAGCATCCAAAATATGGTGGCAACGATAAGGTGTAGATCGGCCCAAAATGGTGCCGATCGGGAGATGGCGACGAGAGCTCCGACCGCAATAACAGCGAGCAAGTCCAAGATCATCCACTTGGTTCTTTTGCGCCATGATCTCGTTGAGTGTCTCCAACCTTTATACAAGAAGATGCCGACAAACGTGGTAGAGATTAGAACGATAACTCGATGAGTAAGCGCAATAAGTGCAGGCGTAACTGGGTTTCCTGGTGTGCAGATAGGCCAGGTAGTACACGATGGTCCGGAGTTTGACAGTACGACCGTGGTTCCCGAGATAAAGATAAGAAGTACCCCTATGCACGCTCCAATCCCCCATATCCTGCTTATGCTACTCAATGACTCGAAGCGTCTCTCTATTACAGCGAACGTCGCCGTGGTTGTGGTGGAGGCTAGAAAAATTAAACCAACTATTAAATGCAGAGACACTGTCCACGGTGCGTTCTTCGCTAAAACTGTAAGCCCGCCAAGGAGCACCTGGAGTAGGACTAGGCCGGCTGATATCTCACTCCATCGACGTGTAAGTTTCAGCTTTGGTGTTGTGCGGGATGCTAAAAGTGTAGCTACGACGAAGGCTGATACGGTAGCGGCGAGGTAGCGGTGGCTTTCCTCGAGTATCGTATGAAATCTATATATTGGTCCGAGTTGTCCATAGCAGAGAGGCCACGAAGGGCATCCCATGCCGGAGTTGGTGACCCTTACTGTGCTTCCAAGACCCACTAAACCAAGAGTGAGTACTGTGGTAGTTATCGCCAATACGATAACCAGACGTTGTGAGGACTTCGTGGATATGCTTGTGGTCATGATGTTCTCCAGGTGCGTATGAACTCAATCTGTCAATCCATCCCTAACCAAGCATTTACGTATGGACTGTATAGTACTTCATAGGCGCCGTGCTGTCCAAGTCATGTGATGACGCATCCGAGGTGTTGTGCAAACTCTGTAAAGTAGACGCTTTAGTGGTGCTGTGACATCTAGGCAGTGTGGATAAACATATCTAACCATAGAGCTAGATCTCTGGCGGTAAAACTCCATCGAAGTCGGCAATGGAGATAAAAGGCTAAGGCGGTGGTCGATGGATGAGTTCTTGGTCTCATAGGAAAATTTGTTCGGTAACGACTTACGAGGTATTTTGATTAGCCTAAAGGGCGCTCAATGACTTAAGTAGTGGAGTGGGCTGAGTGTCTCGGCCTTTGCGGACTGCTCTTGTGAAGAAGTCATCACCACGTTCCCTAAAGGTGCAGCTTTTTATTTACCCTGTGTTTAAAGCAGTAACGAGCGTGGTGGCTTAGCAGTAGCCAATCGACGGTACCAATTGAACTAGAACTTGAATTTAGTTTCGGATTTCGACGCTACTTGGATGGTATAACCGAGCGATGAAGGCTCAAGTTCCCTAACGTGAACTCAGTACCTTCATGCTCGGTGATATGACCTATCGATTGACTAGCCTGTCCTTCGAAAAGGCGTCAGCTCTAACTTTGATCCGATCTCGGTAGAGGTGAATACTCTTCGAAGTAAAGTTAACTCTGTAGGGGGTAGATAAGACCCCGAGTAGTTCGAGAAGTATTATGTTTGGCTACTTAGGCGAAACCTTTACTACCGTGACTGTCGCTGAACCTTGATTTGACACGTACGCGTAACCTGTCTTTTCGTCGATGCCTACCCCTTGAGGTTGAACCCCTGTTGGCAGAGTCGCTAGGACTTGATTATCCTTTGTGTCTATTACGGTTACCTGATTTGATCCACTATCGTTCACAAACAAGGTCTTGGTCTTTGTATCCAAAGCTAGACCATGGGGTGATACTCCAGCTGGAATATCTTGAACTACCATGGAGTCTTTCACGACTGCAACTTCATTTGCTCCTGCAAGACCAGCATAGACCGTGTTGTTCTGAGAGTCAGCCAACGCCCACCAGGGATGAGCTCCTACCGTTACCGTCTTTACGACTTGGTATGTCATTGCGTTGATCTCTGAAATCGTGTCTCCGTTTGGATTTGCCACACCTTGAAGACTTATTCCGGTATTCGCAGCGTATACCATATGGTTCGCTGAATCGTAAGAAACTCCCCAAGGGTTTGGACCAACGTTTATCGTAGCTAGAACCATATTGGAGGGGATCGAAACAACATCGACTTGGTTGGTTCCTATATTCGAAACGAACAACTTATGAAGAGAGTTTGAAATTGCTATTCCATGAGGATTGCCCCCTACGTTAATGCGAGCTTCAAGTGCGTAGGTTCTTGCGTTTATTACGTCTACTAGTCCTCTAGCGATATCTGTTACGTATACGGTCTGAGTCGACTGATCGACCATTACTGTGTGGACGACGCCACCTAAGTTTATGGTATGGATCAGCTTTCCATCTTTAGGATTTACTACGGTAACAGTCCCTTGTGCAAGATGGCTAATAAATAACTGGTCAGTCCTTTGATCTACTCCAATAAAGTGGGGAGTAGGTGCGCCGGCAGATATAGTATTAACAACTTTTACCTGAGGTGGATTTTTGATATTCGTCCCTGCATAGGCATTACTAACGCCTAGAGCGGCGACTGAAACGGCACTTAGCATCGAAATACCAGCTGCTAGAGCAGTCTTCTTTGACCTCTTAAAACGCATACTTGACCTCTCTGATTCTACTAGTTGTACGTACAAGTTATCTGAATCGTATTAAGAAACGATGAAATTAGAGATATATATAGGAAGACCCGCTGATTTAGACATAGTGCTCCTTCCTCCTCGTAGATACATCTAGTTTGTGGCTTTATATATCTCCAGGAGGTGAGAAGATCTCATCTGTGATCTTGGTCCATTTTGAGCGTCGGGAAACTTCGTACAAGGGTGTAGGTATATTAATTCATCGATCGCATGGGTCGGGTTGCTGAGCGTCTTCTTTGCTACGTATCTGGAAAACAGAGATCCAAAATTGTGAGAGTCGCCTCCTCTACTTAGGTACCGTTGGGCCTGAGCTACCGGTTAATTCGCTAATTTCACATGGCTAAGGTTATTTTCGTGGTATCAAGTGAGACCTTGGTACGATGACTAGAGAGTGTGGTGAAGTTTTATTTTGGAGTGCTGATGCAGCTCACCGAAGTTCCTCACTTTCATGTTTCAGTTCATGTATCGCCTGGCCCTGTCTGTCATGGTTCTGGGCAGTTACTCCAACTATGGTGAGATACTTGTGAAATACCTCGATTAGAGAAGCTTTACTGTTCGCTTACTGGGGTTTACGTCTAGGGAGACTACTGCGGATTTGCAGCGTAGGAGCGTTTCCCTCAAGTATCTGATTTACTGGTTACTTGTTCTAAGAAGTGACTACAGTTAGATCGATACCCACGAAGAATCCAACTCGCGAAAGATGTCGGAACGAGTCGCGAAAGATCAGGAGTAAACAACTTGGGTTTATAAGGCATTGTCTGGACTCGCTGCAACTAGTGCAATGCGTTCCGTGTAGTACGCTTGTATTAATTACTAACCGTATTTATCTAAAGAGATGCGACGTATTTCGTGCTGACGACTGTCTTTGGAGGCGATTTCGTGATCTCCGTCGGTGTTGGATCGTTCCAGCCTGACTGAACGTGGGCTCCATGTAAGGGTGTAATTTGTCGATGCGCATCAAGAGATTTGTCTTACTTATTTCATCTTAGAAACTGGATCTTTCATGAATTCGATCTGAAATGAATGCCTGTCTTCAGCTAGCGATAGAGCTGCCTAACTGCTAGGCGCTCTTGAACTTTTGAGAATAAATTTGGGAACAAAAATGATTCCCCCGACTGTTGCCGTTTATAACTGTT
>JAKBGL010000114.1 GCA_021833085.1 Actinomycetes bacterium
AAGGCATGGAATGACAATCCCAAACCCTTTATATGGACCAAAAGTGCTGACGAGATCTTCGCTTCCATGCAAAAATACCTAGAGCCCATCATTTCACAGCGAAACTCTGAGGCGGGATACTAGCTCGACTCTACTGAGAGGATGTTGATGTCTGTGCTCAACCTAGCTTTTAGCGTGTTTTGTCTTTGAGTAACGTCCTTGAGTTAGGCTTCATCGACGACCAGTTCTGTTGCATTACCTTCTATTAAATCGAGGAGTACTGTAACTACTCTCAGTAAATGCCGTAATTGCTCCTTGTGTGAGCTATCGCCCGATGGATTTAACCTAGCGTTTCGCAGAATCAAGTTTCGACTGAAGTGCGGTTCTCTTCTGCTTGAGCTGTGCAAGCTTTGTTTGGGTGAAGTCGTAGCTTTCGGAGAGTTGTAAGATCTGACTGTTCAGGGATGCGATCGTCTTAGTTATCTGAGCGGCTTGGACTTGAGTACTTTGAAGCTGTGAATCTACTAGATAGGAACTTTTGCTACGATCTAGATTCTTGGGAACGGCCGTCGGATTTAGTGTTGTAGAACTCGCTATGATAAAGATCAAAGTTCGGAATCCACTGGCAATTACCTTTAACCTACCTTGTTCCATGGTATTGCCTGTAGACACTAACGAGTGTATTCAGTGAGGCTCTGGTTCACATATGTATTTACTCTCATCTACTCGACAACTTACTGTTAGGAATTTAGATAATTACTATTAGTGACACAGATGATTCACGTTTGTATCGATTATGAACCTACGTAAGCAGGCATAACACTAAAAGGTTTGAAAGTCTAGGAGTTTCCAGAGTTAGAGAAAATCACTTTAAGTGAAAAAATTATACTGAAACACTCAAGGAAGTTTTCACTTCCGTCGAAGTAACGCCATGACTTACTCTCCTTTCCGTCTTGGAAATCTCCAGAAAACGAGTGTGGCCGTGGGCGTCTCAGCGTTGCTGGGCATTGGAACCTTTGGACTTCACGTCTCGACACCATTAGGAAACTCGAAGTTGACTTCTGCTTCAGTTCAAGTTGCTCCATACGTTGATATGACTCTATGGCCATTGCGCAACCTATCGCAGATAGCGACAAGCTCCGGGCTTAGAAGTTTGACGTTGGCATTCATAGTCTCCAGTAAAGGTACTTGTGCGCCTTCTTGGGGTAACTATTACCCAGTTGGTCAGAACAGCGGGAGCTTTGCTAGTAACATAAGCGCCTTCCAAAGTATGGGAGGTTCACCTATAATTTCTTTCGGAGGCGAGGCGAATAAGGAGCTCGCTCTCGTGTGTCCTTCGGCTCAAGCTCTTGAGCAGCAATATCAGTACGTCGTAGACCATTATCACGTCTACAGCCTGGACTTTGATATTGAAGGTACTGCGCTCAACAATCAGGCATCTATACAGATGCGTAATCAAGCGCTCGCCTTGTTGCAACAGGACGAGGCGGCGCTAGGGCACACAGTGACGATCTCGTACACGTTACCGGTGATGCCGTGGGGTCTTTTGTCTAACTCTCAGTATCTGTTGAATAACGCAGCAGCAGCCGGTGTAAATGTGTCAGTTGTAAACGTCATGGCGATGGACTACGGACTCGCAAATCCACAGAATCAGATGGGTAACTGGGCTGTGCAGGCCGGACAGTCTACTGAAGCGCAGTTAGCTAAAGTATGGCCCCAAAAGACCGCGTCACAGTTATGGTCGATGGTAGGACTAACTCCAATGATCGGACAAAACGACCTAAGTGGCGAGATCTTTACTCCGCAGAACGCGTCTCAAGTCTACAACTTTGCGGTTACCCAAGGTATTGGCAGGCTCTCTTACTGGTCAGGAGAGAGAGACTTTGAGTGCGCTGGGGGTGCTGACGTCAACTCAAACACGTGTTCGGGTGTCGTACAGTCTCCTTATGAGTATGCATCGCTGTTCATGGGGGTAACGAACTCACCACCACCGCCGCCTTCCACCACAACGACCCAAGGTACCACCACAACGACCCAAGGTACCACCACAACGACCCAAGGTACCACCACAACGACCCAAGGTACCACCACAACGACCCAAGGTACCACCACAACGACCGGTGGTAGTTCGACTCAACCCCTTGAGCTTTCACTATCCCGAAGTTCCACCTGGTGGGGAGGGTATAGCGACTATGTCACGGTTACCAACACGTCTTCCAGCAAGGTTGATGGATGGAAGGCCGAGTTCTCGTTGACTGGCGCTAACGTAGCTGATCTTTGGGATGGTAAGGTCTCTTCATCTGCAGGAGGACTGTATGAAGTTACGCCAGCATCTTGGAACTCTGAGATTGCGCCAGGAGCCTCGGTGAAGTTCGGCTTTGTAGTCAAGTCTTCGAGTAAGACGGCGCCTGACGTAACAGGCCTGACCTTGGGATAATGCTCCAGCATCGTAGAACTATCTTCGCTAAATCCTAGATCGCAAGTATCGAGATCACATACGGTGGTCTCGATACTTGTTATTGCGCGCTGGAAGGTGTAGTAGTTGGATTCGAATAACTTTCTAAAGGTTGTCGCACGAGTGGGAAACAACGAATAATTGAGCTAGTTTAGGACTTAATGAACGACAGACATGAAAATTACTCCGATAAACGTCTACAGTTTCGCCAGGAACATGATTCGATGGGCGTCGTAGATGTACCTTTAGATGCTTTGTGGGGTGCGCAGACTCAACGAGCGGTAAATAACTTTCCAATATCGAACCTGCGGCTGTCTAGGTCCATGATTTGGGCTCTTGCTACCATAAAAGCCGAGGCAGCTACTGCTAATCGGCAACTTGGCGTAATTGCTCAAGACATGGCTGAGGCCATCAAAGGCGCGGCCATCGAGGTGGCTGAGGCTCATCACGACGAGCATTTTCCTGTGGATGTATTTCAGACAGGTTCAGGAACTTCTTCGAATATGAACATGAACGAGGTGATAGCCCGTCTTGCAAGCAAGTCCTTGGGCCGAGATGTGTCGCCTAATGATCATGTGAACGCATCCCAATCCTCTAACGACGTATTTCCCTCTGCTATCCACATAGCCGCGGCCTGGGAGCTGCAAAAAAGTATGGTGCCCGCGCTGGAGGACTTGAAGAGTGCCTTGCGTCAAAAGGCGTCGGAGTTTACTGAGGTCGTGAAGGCGGGACGTACCCACCTCATGGACGCTACGCCTATTACGCTCGGCCAGGAGTTCTCTGGCTACAGTGCCGCTATCGATTATGGTATCGAACGAGTCTTTTCCGTTCTTCCTCGGGTTGCCGAGGTTCCGTTGGGAGGAACCGCAGTTGGTACCGGTTTGAATGCGCCTGAACGTTTTGCGGAGCTGGTGATTGACGGAATAGCTCGAACCACGGAGCTCCCAATTCGAGAGGCAAGAAACCACTTTGAAGCCCAAGGTGCCCGCGATGCGCTCGTTGAACTCTCTGGAGTTCTAAAGACGATAGCGGTTTCGCTCTATAAGTTAGCGAACGATCTTCGTCTTATGTCTTCGGGCCCAATGTGTGGCTTGCGCGAGATACATCTTCCAGACTTACAGCCAGGATCTTCGATCATGCCTGGAAAGGTAAATCCGGTGGTACCGGAGGCAGTCTGTCAGGTGGTGGCGCGAGTCATAGGTAACGATGCAACTGTGAGCTTTGGTGGCGCCGCGGGTACGCTGGAACTCAATGTCATGCTTCCTGTGATTGCCTTGAGTCTAATTGAGTCGATTACTCTTATCGCTTCTGTGTCCACTACTCTTGCCTCGAAGTGTGTCCTAGGTATCGAAGCGGATGTAGAGCGATGTCGTACCTATGCATTATCATCACCTTCTATAGCGACTGCACTAAATCCATACCTTGGATATGAAACCGTTGCAAGACTTGTCAAGCGGTCGTTAGTTGAGGATCGAGATCTTAGGACGCTAGTCCTTGAAGAGGAACTACTCAGTGCGGCAGAGGTGGACAAGGCGCTTGACGTGATGGCGATGACAAAAGGTGGAGTACTGAAGTAGGGGCGACTGTAATTATTAAGGTGATATCTAGTTTACTGCTCCTGTCCATTGGCGTGACTTGTTAACGGTATGGGAGGTCGTTTTGCCGTCTCGCAGAGATCAGATAATAATGTCGAAAGAGGAGGTTCACGAGTTTTTCCAGGCCTCTAAGACCATGGCATTAGCTACTATATCATCGACAGGAGAACCGCACCTTGTTGCTATGTGGTTTTGCTTAATAGATGACTACGTGACCTTTTGGACCTTTGCTAAATCTCAAAAGGCGGTAAATCTTCGCAGGGACCCTCGCGCCACGATCTTGATTGAAAGCGGCGAAGAGTATGCCAACTTAAAGGGCGTAGAGATCACCGGTGAGTGTGAGATCCTAGATGATGCTGAAACCGTGTTATCGATTGGCAGGACACTGTTCTCCCGCTATATGGGTCAAGCTCAGAGCGAAGAGGTACTGAACACCTTTTTGGCGACTGCGCCCAAGAGAGTAGGTTTCCGTTTGATTCCTAAGACAGTGGTTAGTTGGGATCACTCTAAGTTGGGAGGTATCTACTGAAATGTGCAAATGCGAGCGTGGATGGTAAGATTGCCTTATGGGAGAAATGATTCAATTTAGAACAAACGGGTCTTTAACACCTGGATACTTAGCAACACCGCTATCTGGCGAAGGTCCGGGAGTCGTCGTTATCCAGGAGTGGTGGGGATTGGTGGATCATATTAAAGATGTATGTGATCGTCTCGCTGCCGCGGGATTTTTGCATTAGCCCCAGA
>JAKBGL010000006.1:0-16320 GCA_021833085.1 Actinomycetes bacterium
ATTAGAGACGGTGAAGAAGTACATAGAAAACCAGAAACTCCCTAGACGTAAATCAGGGAGACCAAGAAAGAACGAGTTCGCTTGACCTCTCCCTTACGGAAGGGGATTGCACTCCCGTTGGTTCAAGGAATGATAAAGTAGATCCACCTATATTTCACACCGTCTCAGAGAAGCTTTCCCTTTGGGAATTACTAAGATATGTTTCAGTTCCGTCGATGTCCAGGGTCATTGGTAACCAACCTTCACTCTCTGTCTAGGTGCTCTCTACTGAACCCAGGCCTGTCATAGTGACCAATCAACTGACGCATACTACAGTTAACGTAACGTTTGTCTTGACATCACTAACGCTCTCGCCTTTAGTCCATAACCTTCCAGAAGGGACTTTGACGCGGCATCACCTGGCAGAACAACCGTTTCGAGAGATATTGCTCCCAGCGACCTCGATACGTCAAGCATCTCTCCCAAAAGTTCATCACCAATCCCTATTCGTCGGAAAGGAGTCGATACGAACAACTCCACCATTCGAAAGACATCGGTTTCCGTGAGGTAGCCCGTTGTGTAGGCAACCACTAGGCCATTGAATCTATAGAACTTTCCGCTTCTAGATCTCACATTTGACAGACACTCCACAAGAATCTCTAGTTCTTCAAAAAGTGCTTGCCCACCTCGTAACACTGTAACTTCTTTTCTCATCTCCTCACGCAGCTCCGACAGGCCATCGAAGCCGTCTGTAGGATCAAACGAAAAGACTCCATTGCACGGTTGTTTTTGATCTATCGCCGACTCCAATTCGATGTTATTACCCTCGATCTACTGACGCATCTCGATATTGGGACAGCTTAGCAAGAACCGTACGTCTGCGACGATGATCAAGTTCGAAGCTCTCCACGTCCGCTAACTGCGATGGTGTGCACTTTGCAAGTTCCACAATGACTTGATTAGCGGTAAGCGTTTCGTAGTTAGCGATGCCACCCACATTACCGGATTCATTATCACTTTTCCCAATACCGTTGTCCCCAGAACTCTGAGTCTGCACAACCTCGGCTTCGTGAGCATCGTCGTGCCCTTCAGATTTCTGCGACGACATCGTTGAATCAATAAGATGCCCAATTAGACCACCAAAGGGACCACCGACAGACTTTGCAACCATCTGTCCGACATCTTTGATCACCGTCTCCGGGTCTTGATACCTCTTCTTTGCGTAATCGACGCTCATTCTCCCTAAGAACTCCGCAGTCTTAAGTTGTCCTTCTACGAGATTCTTACCAGTTTTTGCAGCCTCCGGAGCAGCCTTAGCTATTGCAGCAGCTAGCCCAACGGGGAAGTAAACAAGCTTCTCAATAACACTCTCGAAGTCAAACTCATTGCTACTGTCATCATCTTGCATAAAACTACCTCCTTAGTAGAGGTTACACGCAATCTCGGCACAGCTCTCTAGACTTATCTGCCATCTGAATTTTGTTCTTCACCAAAAAACAAGATTGGCAAACAAATTCATCCGGTTGACGTGGTAGAACCTTAACCGCTACTTCTGTTCTATCACCTTCTAGATCTTCTTCATCCTCGTCTATTACTACTAGACGTTCTCTTAAAATTTCATCTAAGGAGGCCTCGACCTCCTCTTCGTCCTCTTCAAAGTCTTCATCCTCGTCTTCTTCAGAGACGTCAGAATCGACCGCATCGGAGACTTCCTCAATCGGATCTACGAGTTCTATCTCATCCAGTGAATCCTCTTCAAGGGGATCACCAAGGTCATCTTCAAATACGTCCTCTTCAAAGTCCTCGGGGAATTCATCTAAGTCGTCTTCAATAAGATCGACGTCTAAATCACCGAGATCGTCTTCAAAGTCTTCTACCTGTGGATCTAGTTCTTCTATCTCCTCAACTTCGGCGCTCGACTTTTCAACTTTGTTAATATTCTTCTTCCTTGCCATATTCACCTTCTAGACCAAAGTTCCGCGCTGATACTACCCGTTACAATTTCGTTACATGCACTTTGAAAGTACTTTTACCTAAGTCAGTTTGAATTTTTCAAGCGCTTTATCTCATTTTCACGTTCATCTTGAAGTCTCCCTAACTCGTAGTTTCCATAATCTACATACGACATAGCCTCACTAACAAGATTATGCTCCGCTATATTTCCAATTAATTGATGCATAGATTGCGCAATTCTACGATAATTCTCATGTCCAGCAGCCTGTGACCGTAGTTCAACGAGGTGCATCAATTCTCGCGCATTTACATGGAGACGGAATCGGATGCGATACGCCATCGGAACCACATACGCCGCCACCTCCCTTGAGATGTGTTTCGCCAAGAGGTCATAGAGGTCCTTGGTCGACCTCATTGCATGTGTATATGGATCGATCTGTTGGGCCTGTTTTACCAGTTCGGGAACTACATAGCCAAGGACGGGATCAATTCCAACCCACTCTGGCGTCAACATCCGGTGTCGCTGCAGGTCACGGAAGGCTCCATAGTCACTTACGATTTCAAAGGTATAGTTAGCAACCTCGAACGCCCTGCCGGGTTTATGGCGTCGATTCTCCCGCTCGCCTAAGTACTCCTGGAAAAGTCTAAGCCGTTCTTCCTCCGACAGAGCCTCCACCAGCACACTCACTTCCTCATTTGCAAGACCGCTGTACTCGAATACAATCGCTTCTAGGATCTTGTTCTCCGCTTGACTGTCGAAGGCAATCAAGCGAACACTAGAGTCGTTGCTTCTATCCGCAACCACAACTCCAGCAGCCAACTCATCTACAATGGCACTGACGCGGCGGCGCTTTTTTGATCGATACTCAACCCAGACTCCCCCGCGGTCAGGACGATCAAGTCGAGACAGAAACGATGGAATCACTTTTTGTAGTTCATTCAATATCAGTTCCGCAAATACATTTGCCTCACTAAGTGGATGAGCCCGAAGTCGCATTACCAAATATTCATAAGATTGAGGTGTTCCATAGATGCCTAAATTGGATAGGGTACCGACTGGTAGAACTCCTCTAGCGGTATCGAACGCAACTGCCCTCAGAGAACGTACTACCTCTGGTTCCTGAGGATCTCCATAGCGTTCCACAAAGTGTTCGAACACACGACCTTGGATCGATATATAACTTTCAAACAATCCGTTCATGCGTTCCTCATATAGTTGTTCAAACTCAGTTGATACAACTTCATCTGGAACGACATACCTAAATCTTCCGCTGCTATTGCGATCACCAAAGTTCAAGTACCTAGTGGACTGTTCTAGAAACGACATGAGTCTACTTCTTTCAAGTACCTTCGTCAGCACGTTCGAGACCTGTTCGCAGGCGACGTGAACTCCACCGAGTTGTGCGACAGAATCATCTCCGTACTCTAAGATCACCCTGTCGAAAAGCTTCTCAGAACGCTTTAGGCCAACCGTTGTCACGATAGCGCTCCCAATTGAAGAGGCAGAGTCGTAGAACTCATCCAAGAACAGACGTCTCAGAGACTTATTGGTTCGAGAGTATCTAGCAAATAGCGCTGCCTTTACCGTCTCTGGAAGGTTTATTAGTGCAAAAACCGGACCATCGACATTCGTAAAAAAGTTTGAGAGTATCCCTCGTTCTTCATCTGAAAACTCTTCCCGACTAAAGTACATCACTCAACCTCAGGTTCCTACCGTTCACCATCCATGAGACTCTACCTCCCAGAGACAGTCACATGCTCCTTCCATCTCGATGAATGGATAATATCGGCATCACCTTACAACAAAGCAGTTACAACTCAGAAGAGGCAAAAAACACTTGAGACGACAAAGCTACCACACCTCGAAGACATGCCTCGATCGCCTCAGAAGCCGCTTGTGCGGTAACTTGTTGTGGAGCGACCTCACTTATCTGGCGTAAAAGGTCGATCGTCTGCTTAATGTTACGCACGAAGTCTCCAGGAGGAATGCCTGTGCCTTTTAGCGAACGACCAAGATCTTCCCCAGACGCCCAAAGGTACGTAACCCCAGCGAACCCACCATCTGGAGCTTTCGTTAATGGAAGGCGCGACGCCGACTCAATTTTTACCAACTCTCGCCACATCGACGAAAGCGACGCGAACCTCTTAGATACCTCTTTATTTGGTAGATCCGTAAGATCTCTATAGTTTGGTTTCGATTCGTAAGTAAGGGTAGAGACTAGAGCCGCCAATGAAGAGGGCGATAGATTGTCAAACAAATTCGCCTCGATCGCCAAAGAACACAAAAGATCCGACTCTGAGTATATCCGCGAAAGCCTCTCACCTTTATCCGTTAGCGACCAGTTGCTGACGTATCCATAGAACTCCAATACCTCCAGTACTCGATTTAACTGCAATGCTAAAGACTCGATCTTGGACTTAATTCTCATCTCAACGTCGTTTACGCGATGTCGAAAGCGCTGGAGTTTCTTGAAAGAGGCCACATGCTCATCGAAATGCCTACAAGCGCTAAAGAGATCTAACGTACCCAATGCGCTCGGTTCGTCTTTTTGGCCTGATTCTTCAGCTTCATTTGAGAACGACGGCTCTCCTAACTCTGTCCCGTCAACAGGGGAGTTTTTCAATAGATCAGAGACCTTCCAGCGAAACTCCTTAGAGCTAGGATCATACGGAGTCGGAAGGTTTATCCATCCCACTGAATTCAGGTATTCAGAGTGAAGGCTACCAACGCGATACGCCCTTGATGAGCTAGACACCAAGGTCAGTTTCACACGATTTTTAGAACGAATACCGATCGAAACCACTGCTAGTCTCACACGTTTACTTCGATCACGTGCACTTGGAGCACTTAGGACTGTACCTACTCTAACTCGGCGAAGGTCGAACTCCGATTTATCTGGGTGCGCCTTCTTTGTGTCGTGCCTCTGGAGAACACGATCCATCTCTTTTCTTTCAAGATAGTCGACGACATCACCGAATTCACATGTAAGCGACTCTTCCACAGCGTTGAGGCGTCTACGGGTACGCGCCAACTCCGCTTCAAGCTCTACAACCTCTGAATCTGCGCTGTATTGAGCGAACGACAGATTCAACAGATGCCTGGCAGTGTCCGGAAGGTATCTTTTGACTAAGTTAGAAGCCATGTTGTAGGTAGGCCTAAAAGATGATCGGATTGGATACGACCTGTTTTGTGCGAGCGAGGCGGCCTGCACGAACGTAGTAGAAGGGTTCCAAAGTACATGACAATAGCCGACATCATCTATCCCGCGACGTCCAGCTCTACCTGCTAACTGAGTATATTCACCGCCACTTAGAAGGACGTGTCGTTCACCGTTGAACTTTGTAAGCTTTTCAATCACGACTGAACGTGCCGGCATATTAATACCCAACGAAAGTGTCTCCGTTGCAAAGACGACCTTAACCAATGCTCTTTCGAAACAAGCCTCTACAACCTCACGAAACGGTGGCACCATGCCGGCGTGGTGAGCAGCAATACCCGCGTCAAGCGCGGCCATAAACTCTTCAAAGTGCAGGGAGGACAGGTCTTCATCGGAGAGATTGGCTAGATGGACATCAACTACCTTTCGGATCTCGTCGCGTTCATATGAAGTTGTAAGCCGCATCCCGCTGTTTAGTGACTCTCTCACCGCCTCATCGCACCCTGCCCGAGAAAAGATAAAGTAAATAACGGGAAGTCGATCTTCTTCGTTCAACAACGATATAACTCTTGATCGTTTTGGTTGAAAAGCCTTAGGTCTCCCGCGTCGCTTAAAGGGCGCTTCTGCCAGCCAAGGAGCGTCATAGTAGACCCCCTGCGGGTTAGGTCTATCGTCGATAAATGTATCTATCACCTCCAGCGAATTCGATCTTTTGTCACCCACCACGTATCGGTGCTGAAGTTCAACTGGACGAGTCTCTTCGATCACAGCCTCCATCGAGCCTCGGACAGTACGCATCCAGTGTGCAAACTCCTCTGCATTAGAGACGGTAGCAGAGAGACATACCAACGAAATAGTCGGCGGCAGGTGAATAATCACCTCCTCCCACACCGCTCCCCTATAAGGATTTTGAAGATAGTGGACCTCGTCAAGAACGACTAGACCGAGTTCGCTAAGGTCATGATTATCCGCATAGATCATGTTACGGAGAACTTCAGTGGTCATGACTACGATCGGTGCGTCAGCACGTATCGAGTTGTCACCAGTCAATAGCCCTACCTGGTCTGCTCCAAAGTATGCACAGAACTCCAAGTACTTTTGATTCGAGAGGGCCTTTAGGGGCGTTGTATAGAAGGATCTCTTCCGCTCGAACAACGTTTTAAAGATCGCATAAACCCCAACAAGAGTCTTTCCAGACCCTGTGGGCGCTGCCACAAGAACCGACTCGCCCGAGTCCAAGAGATCTATCGAACGTTCTTGGAACTCGTCTAGCTCAAAGTCCACCGAACCAAGAAACTGCTTAAGTAAGCTGCTATCTGCCACGCTACGTTTATGCTAGCCGCCCGATACCTCACTTACCCTACCTCTCGTCAAAAGTCGTCCTATAAGTATCGACAACTCATAAAAAATAACAAGCGGAATTGTAAGTGCAAAAAGTGAGTAAGGATCTGAGCTGGGAATGAAGATCGCCCCAGCAGCGAAGATGAGCACAATAGCCCACCTTCTAGACTTAGCCAACTTCGCCGGCGTAACCACGCCGAGCAACTCTAAACTGACAAGAATGACGGGAAATTCGAAAGCAGCTCCAAAGGCCACCATCAACACCACTATAAAACCCAGGTAACTTTGAGGGGTGTAAAGTGGGTGAATCTGCGGACCGGCCGCTCCCTGAAGAAACAGTAGTGCCTTGGGAAACACCACGTAGGCTACGTAAGCACCAACCATAAATAACAAAAAAGAGACAAGGACAAAGGGGATCGCGTACTTCTTCTCAGCCTTTTTCAGGCCGGGAGCTATAAACGCCCATACTTGATACATGACAACTGGAAGCGCAATAAACAGTCCACCAAATGCCGATATCTTAACCCTCCACGTGAAACCGTCTAGCGGGCCATTGACATAGAGTTCACAGTGATTCGATCCGTCGACTACACACAGTGGGTGCATAAAGAATCGGAGGACGCTGTCATAGAACGCGTAGGCCACAATTGCCCCAAGAGTCACGGCGAAGGCTGAGATAACTAGCCTTTTCCTTAACTCAGCAAGATGTTCTACCAGCGTCATTGCGTCTGGATCTGAACGCTTCTTCCTCAAAATCTTAGCCAACACAGTCTTCTCAATTCAACTCCGGCGATCCAGATACAAAAGCACCCTGGCCTGCATCCATAAATACTGGCCAGCCATGATCTACATGAGATTCAGATCTCTGATAGCTAGCCCGACGAACGGGCGGTGAAAACGTATCACGAGATACCGTGGAACCAGACTCCGCAATGACTCCGTTTAGGTCATAGGGATTTTCGATCGAACCGTCTGGAGACCGAGGTAGAAAAGAGTCATACACCTGTGTTTTTACCGTAGAATAAGTGCCTTTCATCTGGGAAAGTGGATCCACCAAAGACTCGCCCACAGATGCTCCTACCGACGTCACTTGCGTCATGACTTGAGACATCTCACCTTGAACAGTATCTCTTATCGACTTAAACACACCCCAGTACTTGCCCATTTGATGGAGAACACCTGGCAGCTTCTCAGGACCAAGAACTATCAGCGCGACTGCTGCTACTATCAAAAGCTTCGCAGGATCTAAACTCATCTCTTTCGACCACCAACTTTTCGCTACTCGCCCTACGCATTATTGTAGTTTACGAATCAGACGTACAGTATGGATCGTGGGAGCAACATTTGTTCATTTCGAATACGGCTTCTTTGATGTATAGCTTTGAAGACGGTCTAAAAACTTTGGTGACGACACCTCAAAGTGGAAGTTGATGAGATCGTCTACCTCAATTGGAGGACCGGAATGGTCCTCATCCAACTCCGCTGGAAGTCTCCAAAACGTCATCTTTACCCCAGCGGAAACTAAAATTTCAACAACCTTCTTATCAGTCTCTTTGGTAACAATATGATCACAACCAGGACAGTGAAAGGTGTAGGACGACTCTCCCGTGTTAGAACATACAAGAATCTTTAAATTACTAGGCACCAACTCCACGTCACCGCAGCTTTGGCACATCGCCCGAATGATAGGCATAGCGACTCCTTTCGCAAGTACCAATTCCAATACTTGGTTATCGACAACGAAAGGGGGGCAATTAACCTACTTTGAAACAAATTTCAATTCGCGAGCGTAAGACTCTAACTCTGATTAGGGTTAAAAATACACTTTGAACTGGCTTATGGGCCAAAATATTAGAACCACTTTCCCCACGATGAGTTTTTCTGAAATCGGACCAAATATTCTCGAGTCTTTGGAGTTCGTCCGATTATCACCCATTACGAACACATCTCCTTTGGGAACGACTTGCGATGGCAGGTTATAGGTCAACGCTGACTTCGGCAGGAAGGGCTCCTTTAACAACTTACCGTTTATATAGACTTGCCCGTTAATAGCAGCTATGCGCTGTCCCGGAAGTCCGATCACCCTTTTTACAAGATCGGTAATTCCGGCGCTATTCGTGTCGGAAGCTGGTTTACGAAATACCACGATATCGCCTTCGTGAATGCCATGAAGATCGTAGCTTAGTTTGTCAACAAGTATTCGATCGCCTATCTGAAGCGTAGGCAACATAGAGCCTGATGGTATATAGAAAGACTGAAAGACAAATGCTCTAACCACTAGGGCTAACACAAAGGCGATAATAGCGATAGAAAGCCATTCAAACACTATCCTTGAAAGCGATTTCCGTCTTTTTGAACTCTCATTAAGCGGTTCCAAATCCCTCCTACAGGCTCTCGATTAGCTTATCCACGCGTTCGTCTTCATACTTGAAAGGATCTTTGAGCATGACTGTCCTTTGAGCTTGGTCGTTGAGCTTCAGATGAACCCAGTCCACCGTAAAGTCTCGACGCTTTTCCTTTGCTCGTTGTATGAACTCTCCACGTAGCTTAGCTCGAGTTGTCTGTGGCGGTTCTATTACAGCTTTTTCTATTCTCTCATCATCCACGATTCTCTCTACCATTCCTTTGTCCTGAAGCTTATAGAACACTCCTCTAGTTGTAGAGACATCGTGGTATTGAAGGTCAAGCAGACTAACTTGAGGGTGTGCCAAAGTAAGAGAGTTCCTCTCTCTATAAGCCTCGATAAGTTTATACTTCATAACCCAGTCACATTGACGATCAAGTCCCAAAGGATCTGTTTTGATAGTCGTGAGCGCGTGTTCCCACATATCGAGCGCCCTTTTTTCTTCCGGTGGAAGTCCTTGGGTCTCAGCGTACTTCTTGGCCCGATCCAAGTACTCGGTTTGAATCTCCAAAGCAGTAAGTTCCCTGCCGTTGGCGAGTCTAACCCTACGAGTACACGTCATGTCGTGGGAGATCTCCCTAATAGCCCTAATTGGATTCTCGAGCGAGAAGTCTCTAAGCACAACCGATGAATCTTCAAGCATCCGCAACATAATGCTCATTGCCCCGACCTTTAAATAAGAGGCATATTCAGACATGTTGGAGTCGCCAACAATTACATGCAGTCGTCGATATTTCTCTGCATCAGCGTGTGGTTCGTCTCGAGTATTGATTATAGGTCGTGATCTCGTCGTCGCTGATGACACACCTTCCCAGATGTGTTCAGCTCTTTGTGAGATACAGTAGACAGGGCCTCTCGCCGTTAGGAGCACTTTGCCAGCGCCGGCATATATCTGTCGGGAGACCAGAAATGGAATAAGTACCTCAGCGAAGTGCGAGAACTCTTCCCCTCGAGTCGTCAAGTAGTTTTCATGACATCCGTAGGAGTTTCCCGCAGAATCCGTGTTATTTTTGAAGAGAAACACAGATCCACGAATACCTTCTTCCCTCATTCGTGCCTCAGCTGATCCAACAAGAGACTCTAGAACTCTCTCTCCTGCTTTATCATGGGCTACAAGGTCAGATATAGAGTCACACTCTGGCGTTGCATACTCGGGGTGAGAGCCTACATCAAGATAGAGACGAGCACCATTCTCAAGAAACACGTTAGATGATCTGCCCCAACTAACTACTCTCCTGAACAGATAACGAGCAACCTCGTCCGGAGAAAGTCGTCTTTGACCTCGCAAAGTACATGTGACACCATACTCGTTCTCCAAACCATAGATTCGTCGTTCTAGCCCATTGAAATTAGGGTCTTCGTCGATGACTCTTTACTCCTTTTTAACTGTGACAATCTCCTTTAGCTCTTCCTGAGAGACTCGCTTGAATGTCCGTCGACCATTCCCTTGTGCTAGAACGGCGACCTCAAGGTCGTTAGCCGAAAGACCTCTCTCTGGTCCCGCTAAAGCACTTACGGAGGCTTTTATCGCCTCCTCAAGAGTCCAAGAGGTTCGAAATAACTCACCAAACCGACCCAATACCGCCTCAGCGTCGCCTCCGAGTACACAGTAGTTAGTCTCATCAACAACGGTACCATCGTATAAGATATGGTATAGCTGGCTCTCTGACACATTCGTACCTAACTCAGCTACGAGAATCTCCACCTCCATAGGCTTCATCTCGTGCGTGAAAACTTGACCTAGATACTGTGCGTAAATATTCGCTAAAGACCGGGCATCTACGTCATGACGAGAGTATGCGTATCCCTTCGTATCGGCGTGACGCACTCCCGCTACCCTTAATTGGTCGAACTCGTTGTACTTTCCAACTCCGGCAAACGCTATACGATCATAGATCTCTGAAATTTTATGTAGCGATCGGGACGGGTTCTCCGCGCATATAAGAACTCCCCGATCGTAAAGAGTGCCGAGAAGTGCTCTCCCTCTAGCAATTCCCTTACGGGCGTAGTCAGCCCGATCTTTCATGACTTGCTCAGGAGCGACGTAGTAAGGCATGCTCATTGTCTTGGACCCCCTTGAGCAACCTCATCTACAACTTCTTTTGAGATCTCCGCTATTTGAACCTCCGAGGCCCTTTCATATCCATTCTCATCCACGGTCGCGACAATCGGATAGACCCCTCGCATAAAGTCAGGTCCTCCCGTTGCAGAGTCCTCTTGGGCCGCTTCAAATAGAGACCGAAGCGCAAGTCGTATTACGTCTTGTTTGGACAACTGGCTACGGTACGCAAACTTAACATAAGCCTGAGCCTCCCGACCCCCAGATCCAATAGCGTAGTAGTCCACCTCTTCATAGCGTCCACCCGTCACGTCATAGTTAAAGATTCTGCCTTTGAGACTCTCTTTATCCCATCCGACAAACAGCGGAACCACCACAAGGCCTTGCATGGCCATCGGTAGATTTGCCCTTATCATCTGAGCAAGTTGATTCGCTTTACCCTCTAGAGAAAGAGTAACTCCTTCGACCTTCTCATAGTGCTCAAGTTGAACTTGGAAAAGCTTCACCATCTCCATGGCAGGACCAGCGGATCCAGCGAAACCCACGGCCGAAAAACGGTCTGCTGGATAAACCTTTTCGATCCTACGATCAGCAATGATATTACCCGCCGTCGCCCTACGATCTCCAGCTATCAAGACTCCGCCATCAAAACGAACTGCCACAATAGTGGTTCCGTGAGGAATCTCATTTGCTTGCACCGCTTCCAAACCATGTCCAAGTGACTGGCTTGCCTTTAAAAAGGAAGGTTCACCGTGGTCCAAGGAGCCTAACAGCTTAAAGAAATTCGGACCTGGGTCTTCATTGACCTCGAAAATTGGAAGATTCACTTATCACCCTTCAACTTGACACATATCTAGAATCACACACACCGCTCGTGCTATCTCTAGAAAGATAGTCGCTACTGCCCTCCCTTTTGAACGTAGTTACGCACAAACTCCTCTGCATTTTCCTCAAGAACCTCATCGATTTCGTCTAAGAGATCGTCTAGATCTGCCTTCAACTTCTCGGCCGACTCATTTTTTGCCTGCACATCCTCACGGAGTTCTTCCGATTCTCTCTGCGTCTGTGTCTTTTTCTTTTGTTCTCTTTCAGCCATCTTTACCCCTATGCGCCAAGACCCTCAAGCAGCTCTAACGCGCTATTACTACTTTGGCTTAAACCATCCACGTGACTAAATGTTCCTTTCAAAGGATCCATCATGGGAACCCTTTTTAAAGGATCCTTGCCCGTGTCGAAGATTAGCGAGTCCCAATTTGCTGCCGCAATAGACTCTCCAAACTTCTCCAGGCATTTTCCTCTAAAGTATGCTCTAGTCTCTTTCGGAGGTTCAAACACAGCCATACCCACATCTTTTGAATCTAGCAGTGTTTCTAATCCTGCACGCAACGCTAGTGACTTCTCAGGACGAATATCGTGATACTGAAGGTCTATTGCAGCTAATTTAGGATCATCCCAACTAAGTGAGTGTCGCTCTTTATAACCTTGCACTAGATTCAGCTTCGCGACCCAGTCAAGACGTTGCTTAAGTATCATTGGATTCTCTTCAAGCTTGCATAACGTATCTTCCCAAAGACTCAATAGCTCCGCTACCTCCTCGGAGGTACCAACCGTCGGAATCCCATCACGTTCATAGTACTTCTTCGCCATGTCTAAGTAGCTCCACTGGATCTCAAGAGCAGTCATAGACCGACCATCGGTAGTATCAATCGTAACCTTTAACGTCGGGTCGCACGAGACTTTTTTGAGGGCTTGGACCGGAGAGAGGATCTGAATTTCACCATCATCCAGCACGCCGTCTTCGATCATGGAAAGTACAACCGCCGTAGATGCAAGCTTCAAAAACGTCGAAAACTCTGACAAGTTGGCATCACCTAGTATGACGTGAAGGCGTCGAAACCTCGTTGCGTCAGCGTGCGGTTCGTCTCTAGTATTTATTATCGGCCTCTTCAAGGTGGTTTCTAAACCTACCTCCTCTTCAAAGAAGTCCGCTCGCTGGCTTAGTTGGAATGATACCCCTCCTTGAGACCCCAGGAACTCTGTGCCCACCTTTCCTGCACCGCAGAAGATCTGACGGGTAACAAAAAAGGGCGTCAACTGCTTGACAATCTTGGCAAAAGGTACTGCCCGATCCATCATGTAGTTTTCATGACACCCATAGGAGTTTCCCTTACGATCAGAGTTGTTTTTATAGACGACGATCTCCTGTCCAGGAGGCATGAACCTCCTCGAGGCCTTCATCGCTCTCTTCAATACCTCTTCGCCGGCCTTGTCATACAAGAGCGCCTGTTTAGGCGATATGCACTCAGGAGAGGAGTACTCAGGATGGGCATGATCAACATAAAGACGAGCTCCGTTGGTTAGTACCGTATTGACGAGATGCGTCTCCATCTCAGCGTTGACCGGTGCCTCAAACGAGAATCCACGAGCATCATTGCCTGGAGACTCCGTTTCAAAGTCCCAGCCCACCCTGCCTGCAACTTCAGACACATAGGCGTTGATTAGAACCGAGGATATCGATATCGGATTGGCATCAGGAGAACCAAGAACTGATATCCCGTACTCCGTTTCAATTCCGCAGACCTTCGCTATAGCCATAACACTCCTAAATACTGAATCTTTTCAGAGATACTGACCCGTAGCTACTCGTTCAATCGATCGTCCACCTTCAGCCTCTTTACCCTGGGTCACTAGGGTACGTATATAGACGATTCGTTCACCTTTCTTTCCGGAGATCTTGGCCCAATCATCTGGATTTGTAGTATTAGGCAAATCTTCGTGCTCCTTGAACTCTTTAGCAATCGAATAAAGTAGATCTTCCGTGCGAATTCCAGGCTTCTCTCCTGCTATCTCC
Organism: Actinomycetes bacterium; assembly: GCA_021833085.1. Next base: position 13,746 of record JAKBGL010000006.1, read on the forward strand.
CTCTTGATAGCCTGCTTTTTCGCTCTGCGTACAATGTTTTCAATCATGGCGCCTGAAGAGAAGTCTTTGTAGTAAAGCACCTCTTTATCTCCATTTTGATAGGTAACCTCTAAGAATCGGTTCGACTCATCAGTACGGTACATGGTCTCTACCGTTCTTTCAATCATCACAGATACCGCCTTATTGATATCGCCACCTCCAAGTGATTCGACCTCCATAGGAGCAATCGGTAGATCTGCCGTCAAGTAACGACCAAATATCTGCGTTGCGGAAGACTCATCCGGCCTTTCGATCTTAATCTTCACATCAAGACGTCCTGGACGAAGTATCGCTGGATCTATTAGATCTTCTCTATTTGACGCCCCTATCACGATCACGTTTTTGAGAGTCTCGACACCGTCTATCTCGGCTAACAGTTGTGGCACTATCGTCGACTCCATGTCAGATGATATACCTGTACCTCGCGTTCTAAAAAGGGAGTCCATCTCGTCAAAGAAGACGATTACAGGTACACCTTCTTCAGCCTTTTCTCTTGCTCGCTGAAAGATGAGACGTATCTGACGTTCTGTCTCTCCAACGTACTTGTTTAAAAGCTCCGGTCCCTTGACGTTTAAGAAGTAGCTTCGAACGGATTCGTTACCGGTTACCTTTGCAACCTTTTTCGCCAAGGAGTTAGCCACAGCTTTTGCGATCAAAGTCTTACCACAGCCCGGAGGGCCATAGAGCAAAATACCCTTTGGAGCGGGCAGCCGATAGGACTGAAAGAGTTCCCGATAGAGAAATGGAAGTTCAACGGCGTCCATAATCTCTTCAATCTGGGTGTCCAGGCCCCCGATGTCTTCGTAACTCACATCAGGGACTTCCTCTAGAACTAGCTCTTCAACCTCAGGCCTTGGAAGTTTCTCTATCACAAAACCAGTTCTTGAATCAAAAAGAACTGAGTCGCCTGCGCGTAACTTCTCGTTGGTCAGATCGCCAGCGAGTTCGGCTACTCTCTCTTCATCGGCTCGCCCGACGATCACAACGCGCTTACCGACTTCAAGTATGTCTCTAATGGCGACCACCTCACCAACGACCTCGGGTGAACGCGCCATGACCACAGTAAAGGATTCATTGAGGACGACCTCTTGGCCTTTTTGAAGCTGTTCAATATCAACATCTGGGTGTACTGCCACTCTCATTTTGCGTCCCGAGGTATGGACATCCACGGTCTTGTCATCGTTGGCACCAAGAAAGACTCCGTAGGCAGATGGAGGTTGCGTAAGTTTCTCAACCTCTTCCCGTAGAGTTGCGATGTGTTCTCGGGCTTGCTGTAGCGTAAATGTAAGCTTTTCATTTCGAAGCTGTGCCTGGGCTAGTTGACCTGTCACCTCAAGTAACTTCTCCTCAAGAGCTCTAACTCGTATAGGAGAGTCTTGAACTCTCTGCCTAAGCTCAGCGACCTCCTCTTGAAGTCGGCCTATCACCGCCTCTGATTCGTCCGACATCCCGGCACCACCTTGATTCTCACGATCAAACTTAGTCGTCTGAATCACCTCCTTATAAGTAAGCTATAGCCTCTGGAGATCGATTAGGTAACGTAAACTAATTCATTCTTAGAAACTTAGTTTGCAACGTTTTCAGACTAGAGTGACCTGTAATACAAATTAGCTATGATTTCCCACCCTGCAAAAGCGAGGAGTTTGATGAAGGTCTGGATAGATCAGGATCTCTGTACTGGTGACGGACTCTGTGAAGAGATTTGCCCTGCAGTGTTCACCCTGCTAGACGATGGGTTAGCCTACGTAAAAGATGGAGACGAGGTAATGAGCAACCCCGGAGGGTCCGCCCAGATGGTTAATGTACCTAGCGATCAAGAAGAAGCCGTCGTTGAAGCCTCCGAGGAGTGCCCTGGAGAGTGTATTTTCGTAGAAAACGACTAGTAGAGGCTAACTAGCCGTTGGTGTCTATAGCCTTGCCCGGTCGGGCGTATATCAAAAATCCGGTATGGGCCACCATCCTGTGTTCCGGCCGAGCTACCATTGATCGGTAGTGCCAAGGTCTTTCAAGAAGTTCGACGTAACTCCTTGAGTGGAACCTAAACCTATCAAGAGCCTCATTAAGTGTTATTATTTGGGTTACGTTTGTAAGATATACGCACAGTATTCCGTCTTGGCGCATCAAAGCTCGAGCTTGTTCGATAGCGTTCCAAGGCTCTGGCAGATCTAAAACCATGCGATCAAATCGTCTTGTTGACTCAAAGGTCGTAATATCATCATTTACGAGATCGTAAGAGTCCTTTATGGACTCGCCAAAGTAGTTCGATACATTTTTCTTCGCTAGATTGAGATGGTCTTCACGTATCTCAACTCCTAGCACCTTGGCGCCGTGAGCTAAGAGCCCCAAAGATAGCGCACCCGAGCCTACGCCTGACTCCAAAACCGAAACACCGGGACGAAGGTCGAGATGAAACAGAATATGACCTAAGTCTTTCGGGTAAATAATCTGTGCCCCGCGTGGCATAAGGTATATGTAGTCGGTAAGGGTGGGCCTATATACGTAAAACTCCTTGCCACTTTCCGATCGGTACTCATGC
>JAKBGL010000006.1:16330-23032 GCA_021833085.1 Actinomycetes bacterium
CAATCTTCCCGAGATGGTTGTTCAGAGTTTTCCCACACTTGACACGCTCTAAGTAGCGGTTACCCTTTTTATCTTCGATTACTATCAAATCGCCCTCATTAAAGGTCTCGCTCGAGCCTGGAGAGTCGGAGTAAGTATCTATTTCGACCTCGTCTTGAGCGCAGAACGCAGTTGAGACGTGACAAGGAACGACTCATCGGGGCCTATCTTTAGCGTAAACGGTTTCGAACGGGCATTATCTCTCTCTTTGAAAATCCTCGAGATTCTCCTAAGCACAAGAATTCCGACGACTGGTACGACAATGTATGGGTTAGACGAGGCGAGCAGCCTTCCTCGAACCGAAGCAAGTCTGAACTTTGAACGCAAATATTTTGTAAGCACGCCGATCACTTCATTTTCTTTATTGTTTTACAAATTAAGAGAGCCTCTTAATCTCTATTACCGAACTTTTACGACGTCCGCGCATATAACCAACGACGAATACTATCCCAACACCCAAAGCGACAGCCATCACTGTAATACTCGGAGAAGATGGTGCTGCAGCCTGAGACACCCTTGAAGCACCGTTTGACAAAGACCTGAATGCCTCGGTCAACTGAGACTTTGTAACTTCGTTATTTCTGTCCATCGAAGACACGTAATCCTCCATTCAAGTAAAAGTCTAGATAAAGTTATAGCTTGGAGGTCTTCCGCTTACGACCTAACATCAAAGAAACAGCGACAACGACGGCACCAATTACCAAGGTTATAAGGTACGGAAGCCACGACAGATCACCAGTAAAAGAAGACCCAGTCTCAGTCTGTAAAAGACGCAAAATGCCTAAAAGCACAAGCATCGTTCCAATGCCAACAAAAACGGCCCCACCGAGTCCAAAGCCAACGTACTTCAGAATCGACTTAAGAGGTGTTAGAGTCTCTTGTTTTAGGTAACGAACCACTAGTTCGATACTTTCACGAACCTGTCCTCGACCCTCAGAAAGCGTCGCCTTCATCAACTTCCTCCCAACCAATCTCTCGACTCTCCGCTACAGGCTAGGCCGAAGCGATCGACTAGCCGCCTATCACCTAGATAAGCTAGTCGGCATTGCCGCTTCAGAACAACTTCGGTCATTACGGCAACTACGAAGTACAGTCCAAACGATAGTGACGTCGATGACCAAATCGAGTGCTTCCTACAGTTCATTTTTTGAATCATCGCCTAACCTCCATTACATGCGCCGCTTGATAAAGCAGCGCACTAAAAGCTCGGTAAAAAACCTTTAGTGCGCAAGTTGTGTCTAAAAAGATCTAAATAGAATACTTACCTACGCAGAAGGAAGGCTCCATACGTAAGTTCCCCAGTTTGTATAAGTATCTCGAGGGCTAGACGGTATGTACTCCGTCATCATGTAGATTCGTCCTCCAAAGTAGGCACCAGCTGAGTAGTCACCCCAACGGCAACCCGTACCTCCTAGCTGGGGATAGCACGTAAACCCATCTTCTGGAGCCGTACCCATGGTGGCCAGGTGGATATCTCCAGCAGGGCCCGCCTTCGTCCGGAACACCATATAGGCGGGGCTCGGATACTCAGACGTTCCACTTATAGAGAACGTCATATACCCCGAACCATTTGGATCCACCACTATATCTGGGTAGAGAAGATTTTGGCTCGACGAGATATATCCCTGACTTATTAGCCGCGCAGATAGAGCACCCGTCACACTTGGAGAGATTATAAACCAGCCGATAGCATCTCGACTAGTTACCCTTCCAAGTGCTGTATCCATCTCCGCATACAAAAGTCCATTGGTATAAGTTACCTCCTGAATCGCGTTAAAATCAGCCTGAAGTGTACTCGGAACCGTTGCGCCATAAGAGGAACCCAAAGGTATAGGCCCAGCTTTTTGAGTTGCGTTCGGCGGAAATGCATAGCCTTCAGTGCCTATCTCAACGGCCTGCAAGGTCGGTATCATCGAGGAGGCTAAAGTGTTCGTACCGTTGAGCATATAGACGATCAGATGGTTGTCTGAACTCTGATCGGAGTTAGACTCTACGAAGTACTCGGTATTTGGCGCGTACGAGCCACCCACTGGTGTTGAGGCTGGCGCAATATGATAAGGACCGTTGTTCACACCAGAGCCAAATGCGTCTCCAGTTATCTGATATCGTGCTACAGATGGCAGCGATCCACCGTCAGCAGCGGATACCAGTTCTTGCTTAGAGATTGCATACATCACCGTACCGTTGAACTGGAAGTTCACGTTGCTGAACTCGTTTGTAGTTATATAAAAGCCGTTAGCATTCGCCCCTATCATGTCAAAATCGCCGAAACACGGACAGTTGCCCGTCGTATTTGAAACATCAGTAGTATTAATTCCAAAGACGCCGTACATACCGAGCGGGTTATTCGTTTGGCTGACAGCTATATACTGCTCGGCTGGCACGCCAAAGGTAAACTCCGTAAAAAACCAACGCTGTGTTGATGAGTCGTAGTAGCAACGGGGATCTGACATAAACGTCCCTGGCGCCTGTGCAAAAAGTAGTGCACTAGCTGTAGTTGGAAGAAGTTGCTGACCTGTAGGAGTATAGGCAGAAAGTGCGTTGTTGATAATTTCCATCGTGACTGGAGATCCATTGGGAAGCGGGCCTGCGCATGTTCCCTGATCTGGGGGTTCAAGATCAAAGCCTCCTTTAGTGGCTGCCTGTTGAGAGCCAGATATTCCGTTAAAGCCGATCTCTCCAGGCAAGTTCTTGTTCACAATCGCATACTTACCCGATACGATAAGGTTTCCACTATGTGTAGCTGTCCCCGCTGCTGGCGCTTTGCCAAATGGGAAATTGATAGCCCGCTGTGATCCAAAGACCGGCGCTCCACTTGGAGAAGCCAACTCCGCCGTGGACAAATTCGCGGTCCCTATCGACGTCAAAGCCACATTTGAGGCAGTATAGGTCACGTCAGCAGAGATGCCTTGGCGATAGGAAACCATCGAGCTTTGGGGCGTTATGACTGCCAGAAAGCCAGATAGTACAAGAGTTGGAACTGTAACAATCGACATCCAAAGGCGTCTTCTAATTCGGTTTAACATACAAACCTCGATTCATTGTCGAAACGACGTCGCAATGGTATCACTCACCGAAATCTTACGTTTGTAAAACGCAAGCAGATCTCAAAGATTAAATCCTGGAATCCGCAAAGACACTACAGCGAGCAACATAGCTATCACTTTGAGAAGTAATTTGCCGGATATAACTTACCGGCGCTCTAATAGCAGGTAGGTGGATGAGCCCAAGGCGACAAGTCGTTCCTCTTCGTCAGTGACCTTCGCCTCTACAAATGCGACAGTCTTACCGCCAGAGACCACGGTCGCCTCGCAGTAAAGCTGTGAACCAACTCGACCTGGTCTTAAAAACCTAACCGTCAAATCAGTGTTAGTAGCAAATACTTTTCTATCTTCAACAAATGTAATAACTGAGGCACCCATAGCCGAGTCGATCATCGCCGACAAAAAACCACCCTGGATCACTCCGGCTGGATTAGCAAAACGCTCATCAGCCAACATCTTCCACTTGGTTCTACCAACATCTTTCTCCACTAATGATAGACCTAAGGTCAGATCACACGGCGGAGGAACCTGAGGCAACTGGGCGAATGTCGAAGAAGAGTCATATGCGTTCATTACTTCAAAGGTAGCTCAATAACCAGGATCTCTACCCGCGAGAGCGCAACATAACGGCATTGAGACCGCTACCTAAACATCTGTAGGAAGTCCCCCACTACCAAGTAAGCAACCAAAGCCATAACACTTACATAGATGGCTGTCATCTGCCACCGCCACTTGTGTCCTGCGATCCAAAACCGCCTAACCCCTCGAACGTCAAAAAACAGTGCAACCAGCCCTACCGGAATCCCAATTGCAGGACCTACGCCCGCTGTAACCCCCAAGCCAAGAGCGGGAAGTACAAAAGGCACCACCACGTAGCTAAGGATACATCGGAGCCCCGAGATGACCATAGCAATACTGAAAAGTCTCTGAGCTCTCTCCTCTTGCTGACTAGACCTTTGCACCTTTGAAACACGCAACAACTTGCACACCGCAAGGTCAGCTGCACTAGGAACCGATCCTCCAAAGTTGATGGGGCAGGTTTGCTGAGACTCTTTTACTTCACTCATTGTCATCAATACTAGCGCAGTCACGTATAAACTTCATATTGAAACATAGGCAGTCCTAACCAATGTCCTCAGGAAACCTTTCGTCAATCGGTCGTTTCAGCGAGGCGGACCTAACACAACACAAAGAATACCGGGGGCAAACAAAGTCAAACGTCTTACATACGGTAATCCCCAAGTTCGCAATTAAAGCATGGAAAGACGGTCGTTTCATTTCGAAGCTGCGACCCCAAGTGTGAACCTAACACTGGCAAGAGAGAAAGCTGCCCTAACATTATGAGGATGAATTCGTGGTACTACACACACCAAGCGCGCCAATGAGTAAGAAGGATCGTATTTTTCTTCTCGGTCTTTTAATTCCTTCAGCACTTTTCGCGAGCTACGACGGGCAGCTCAGAGCGCTGCTACTTAAGCAAATTCAAGTTAGCTTCCACGCTCCAATTGCCTCACTCGGAGTCGTAAACATACCGATTCAAGCCGGGCAGTTCCTGGGATTTTTTATTGTCAGACTTTCGGATCGATACGGGCGACGGTCGCTGCTTCTTTGGACGATCACCGGATATATAGCCGCTACTGCTCTTACCTCAATTAGCTGGAATATTTGGAGCTATGGCGCCTTTCAGTCACTATCTCAGGTCTTTATTGGTGGAGAGTTCGGAGTTGCGGTAACACTCCTCGCTGAATCCGTTCCCGATGTATCACGTGGAAGGTACCTCTCCCTTCTCCTGATGGTAGCTCCGATCGGAGCAGTATTTGCCGGCTCTCTCTTAGCCATAGGTCTTCTAAACACCTTCCTAACATGGCGTCTCTTTTACCTAATTTCATTACCACCCCTCGTATTTACTCTTCTGCTTCGCCCCAAACTAAAAGAGAGTCCCCTCTTTCTTCAGGAACGGGAACTAGCGAATCGTACCGGTACGCCTGATACAACCTTTCGCCAAGGAGTGTTTGAGCTCCTTAGAACAAAGGCGCTACGTAAAGCAACCGTTGTCATTGGAGGAGTGTCTCTACTTCAAGAACTAGCCTTAACTGGAACCATCGGTTGGTGGGCATACTACGTTGAAAGCCAGAGGCACGTTCCAGTAGCAACCACCGGCATATTGTTTGCTCTAGCGGCACTCGTCGCGATACCAGGATATCTACTTTGCGGATTTCTAATGGACAGATTTGGGAGACGGCCTACACTGCTTTTGTATCTCTGCCTAGGAATAGTCGGTGGGCTTGGAACCTTCTTGTCGTCTAATTTTACAATTTTAAGTCTATTTCTATTCGTGGCAGCATTTTTTGGACTGGGTGTGAGTCCTGTACTTTCTGCATTCACCGCAGAGCTATTTCCGACTCATCTTCGAGCTAATGCATCTGGATGGGTGCGCAACTTGTTTGCAAATAGTGGTGCTGTTGTTGGGCCAGCACTCGTCGGAGTTTTAGCGTCACAAAGCTCTTTTGGACTCAAAATATCAGAAGCAGCGGTAGTGGTAGTTGCGATCTCAATAGTATCGATACCTCTCGCTGGGTTCTTCCTCGAAGAAACACGAGGCGCCAGTCTGGAAAGTCTAAATCCTTAGGCTCGAGTGTAAATGGAAGACGCGAAGCAGAGATTGTTCAAAACGAACGAGTCAACAGGGAAGTTGTAGTAAGAAGCTCCAAATTCGGAGCTCCTCAACACACCTTCCTTGCCTCGAAAGGCTCTGGCGTGGCTCACTCGTCGTGTATGTGGGTCCCTACACAAACGTTGCATATCAGTCCAAACACGTGAGATCGAGTCACATATATCATCCGCCTATTTAAAGCGAGAAAGATGCTCAGTTCATTACTTTGGAACCTCGAAACATTTGGGAACGCAACACTAATGTTGCAAATGACGCCGAGAGGATATAACCAGCACCATCAGCGTTTCTCCTTGGACTCCATGGACATCCTCGGTGAGACCGTTGCATCTGAATGATAAATAGTGAGTCTACTCACCAGATGCACCGTTCTCAAGGTTCTTCCCTTGGGCTTCATTCTCACTCGTCTGAGAGTCGTTCTCGCCTCTCCAAGCACGGCCAGTATCGCAAGTGGTCTTACATGCTCTCTTTAGGTGATAGGTCAACCCATTACCTGTACCAATAAGTGGCCCGGGAACGAACAGGGCGCTGGCCTCAACTAGACCAGGACTGGTATCCGACCAGTCACGGATATTTAGCGAAGCATTGTCGTCACGATCTACCTAGACGTGGCAGGTATCACAGGTGAGCCTTTTAGCGAGCTTTCCACCTGTTAGTGTACCTCTACAGTTGTAGTGGATCTGTGATGAAGGGAAGAAGCGATCTACGACGACCACCACAGCTCCCACACGTTGTGTCTTATAGGTAAGTGTTGGTCGAAAGGCTCCGAGTCCGGCATCAGATATCGAACGGCGAAGTGCACGTCTTTTCATGCTCTATTTCATAGCAGCGAGATTAAGGTCTTCAACTCTAACTTCGCTATAGTTATCCACTAAGTAACGAGTTGATTGGTGAATGGTTTTGCAGTGGACGTATACCGCTTTACGGTCTAACTTGACGAGTTTGGCT